>JAYUGD010000782.1:0-4089 GCA_043767785.1 Zavarzinella sp.
AAGGGGGCCGGGGGGTTAGGTTGCCTTTGAGACGTGTACAATACCCCGTGTCTGTTTCACCCAGAGTGATGAGTTAAATGGCCGAGCCGTGGTTCAAGGACGGGCTTCCGTTCACCTGCACGCAGTGCGGCGATTGCTGCGCCGGGTTCCCGGGGTACGTGTGGGTGGACGACGCGGAGATCGCCGCCCTCGCGGAGTTTCTCGGGGAGCCGCTGGAGACCGTCCACGGGGTGTACACGCGCAAGGTTGGGTCGCGGCGGTCGCTGCGCGAGAAGGCCAACGACGACTGCATCTTCTGGGAGCGCGGCACGGGCTGCACGGTCTACGCCGCACGCCCGAAACAGTGCCGGACGTGGCCGTTTTGGGAGAGCAACATGAAGAGCGAAGCCACCTGGCAACGCACCGCCGAAGGTTGCCCCGGCTGCAACCACGGGGAACTGATCCCGTCGGAAGAAATCCTCAAGCGCATCGCCACGGTCCGCGTATGACCGCCGCCGCCGAATCCCGCGTGCGGGAAATCTACGCGGCCGCCGACCGGGCCGTGGCCGCCTTCGGGCCGAAATGCGACGCCTCCGGCCGCTGTTGCCGGTTCGCGGAATACGGGCACACGCTGTTCATCAGCCAACTCGAAGCCGACGTGCTGCTGGCCCACGCCCCGCCGTACGCCAAGCCGGTCACGCGCGACTTCTGCCCCTTCCAAGTGGATAACCTCTGCACCGCCCGCGAGCCACGGCCGTTGGGTTGCCGCGTGTATTTCTGCGACCCGGCGTATGAGGAGACCGGGCAGGAGATCAGTGAGCGGGGGTTGAAGGAATTGAAGAGTCTCGCGGACGAGTTGGGTTTGCCGTGGCGATATGCCCCGCTGCATGTGTTTTTGAATGAGGGCGAAGGAACGGGGCCGCCGGGGGCGGAAACGGGCCGGGTGGGATTGCCGGTGGTGGGCTGAGAAAGGCATTTTTTAGCCACGGATCGAACACGGACGAAACACGGATAAAGACAAACCCGAAGACGGATGAAAACCGGATTTGCACGGCAATCACTTTGAAAGAAAGGGTGATCGCTCGGTGTCAATCCGGTTTTCATCCGTCTTCGGGTTTGTCTTTATCCGTGTTTCGTCCGTGTTCGATCCGTGGCTAAAAAATTGTCTTTCGATCTCAATCAAACCCCTCGCCCCCGTCTCCCGTCGGCGTCGGCAATTTTCGGCACACTTCCCACAACTTCTCGGCCACGAACTCGGCCTGTTTCGCGGACACGTCCAAGTGGGTGCAGGCCCGCAGGGAGTTTGTCCCCAAGACGCTGATTAACACGCCCTCCGCTTGCATCGCGTCCACGAGGCAGCGGGCCGAGATCAACTTTGGGTCGGCCTCGAACCACACCAAGTTAGTTTCGACGTAGGGCGGGTCCAAGCGCAGGCCCGGCGTGTCGGTCACGGCCTGGGCGATGGTTTTGGCGTTGCGGTGGTCGTCGGCGAGGCGAGTGATGTGGTTGTCCAGCGCGTACAGGGCGCCGGCGGCGAGGATGCCGCCTTGGCGGATGGCGCCGCCGAAGAGTTTGCGGACGCGCCGGGCCTTGGCGATGAAGTCCGTCGGGCCGACCAGCGCGGAGCCCACCGGGGCGCCCAAGCCCTTGCTGAAGCACACGGAGACGGAGTCGAACGGGGCCGCCCAGTCGGCCATCGCGATGCCGGTGGCGATGTGGGCGTTCCACAGGCGGGCGCCGTCGAGGTGCATCATCAAATTGTTGGCGCGCGCCCAGTCGGAGATCGTCCGGATTTTGTCGAGGGGGTACACGCGGCCGCCGCCGCGGTTGTGCGTGTTCTCCAGCGAGACCAGCCGCGTCTGGGCGTAGTGTTCGTTCGTCGGCCGGATTTTGTCGCGGAGTTGGGCCACGTCGAGGACGCCGTAATCGCCGGGGACGGTGCGGGATGTCACGCCGCTCAGTGTCGCGGCGGCGCCGGCTTCCCACGTGAAAATGTGGCACGTGTCGTCGCACAGCATCTCGTCGCCCGGCCGGCAGTGGACGCGGACGGCGATTTGGTTGGACATCGTGCCGGACGGCACGAAGAGGGCGGCTTCTTTGCCGAGCAGTTGGGCGACGCGATCCTGAAGGCGGTTGATCGTCGGGTCTTCCGCGTACACGTCGTCCCCCACGTCGGCGGCGGCCATCGCCGCCCGCATGTCGGGGGTCGGCTTGGTCACGGTGTCGCTGCGGAGGTCGATCATCGCGGGGTCACTCTTTGGCAGGTTCCTCCCGGCGGTTCTCGAAGACCCACCGGCCATCCACCTTTCTTAGGAAGACGCTGCGGCCCTTCACGTCCTTGAGCGTGAGCGTCGCCGTGTCGCCGGCCTCCGTGACTTCGCCTTCCCGCAGGAACCGCTTCAGCGTCTTCAAGTTGTCCGGCTCATCCGCCAGCTTCGCCTTGACCGTTTCCGTGAGCCGGCGGAAGTTCAGGGCTTCGGCCTTCTCGCGGACGCGGACTTGCAGTTCGGCCCCCGAGAGGCCGGCGACTTGGGCGGTGCCGTTCAGTTGCTCCGCGGCGATCTTCTCGAAGTACGCCGCCGACTTTTGCAGACGGCCGTCCACGAAATCCTTCGGCATCAGGTAGGCGGTGAGGTAGTCGAGCCGGTCCCGCTCGATGGCGAGGATCACGGAGCCGAGCGCGTCCTTCGGCGTCTTCTGCTTGTACAAGTCCTCGTTCACCAACACGCCGAAGCGCGTCCCCTCCTGGGCCGGCGCGGCGGCCGCGACGACGAACCCGGCGATCACTAAGAGGAAGCGTTTCATCCGTCCGTCTCCCATTGCTGCGCCCCGGCGAGCGGGGGGTGTCAACCCCCCGCTTCTTTTCGGCGTCGGTCACTGATTCCATCGGCGGCGTTTCCAGCGTGTCAGAATCGGGGGGTTGACACCCCCCGCTCGCCGGGGCACCGTTCATCATACCGGCCCACGCCGGGCCGCAAGCAGACCTCGGCGGCCGATCCTCCCGGCGCGCGGCGGGCGGGCCGTATAATCCGATTATGCCAGCAAACACCTTCGGCGAGCGGTTTCGAGTGACCACGGCGGGCGTCAGCCACGGGCCGGGGTACGTGTGCATCATCGACGGCTGCCCGGCCGGGCTGCCCTTGGGCGTGGAAGATTTGCTGCCCGACCTGGCCCGCCGGCGGCCGGGGCAGTCCAAGATCACCACCCAACGGGACGAGGCCGACCTGCCGGAGATTTTGTCCGGCGTCTTCGAGGGGAAAACGGACGGCACCTCCATCGGCCTCTTGTTCCGCAATGGCGACCAGCGCAGCGGGGACTACGGGGACATCAAAGACAAGTACCGTCCCGGCCACGCGGACTACACCTTCGACGCCAAGTACGGCTTCCGCGACTACCGCGGCGGCGGCCGGTCCAGCGCCCGCGAGACGATTTGCCGCGTGGCCGCCGGGGCCATCGCCAAGAAGTTGTTGGCCACGGTCGGCGTGCGCGTGCTGGGGTACGTGAAGCAGGTCGGCGAGATCGTCTGCCCCGTGCCGGACCCGACGGCCGTGACGTTGGAACAAGTGGAAGCGAACATCGTCCGCTGCCCGGACGCGGCCATCGCCGAGCGGATGATTTCGCTGATCGAGGAAGTCCGCAAGGACCGCGACTCGATTGGCGGCGTGTGCGAGATGGTGGCCGTCAACGTCCCGCCGGGCCTGGGCGAACCCGTGTTCGACAAGGTGAAAGCCGACCTGGCGAAGGCGATGCTTTCCCTGCCGGCGGTGACGGCCTTCGAGTACGGGGCCGGCTTCGCCGTCGCCACCATGCGCGGCAGCCAGAACAACGACCTGTTCGTGAACGACCACGGACACATCGCCACCCGCACCAACAACCACGGCGGCATGTTGGGCGGCATCACCAGCGGTATGCCGATCCTCTGCCGCGTCGCCATCAAGCCGACGAGCAGCCTGCCGCGCTCCCAACCCACAGTAAACCGCCAAGGCGAGCCGACCGAGATCCTGACCCGCGGCCGGCACGACCCGTGCCTGCTGCCGCGCTTCGTGCCGATGGGCGAGGCGATGATGGCGTTGGTGCTGGTCGATCACCTGATGCGGGCGAAGACCTCTC
>JAYUGD010000783.1:0-11092 GCA_043767785.1 Zavarzinella sp.
GGGGCTGACGCCCCCCGCTCGCCACGACCCGCTCGCCCGCTCAGTTGCCGGTCGGCTTGGTCTCGTCCGCCGGCTTGCCGTCGGCCTTGGCCGCCGGCTCCGGGATGTAGTCGTCCGCGGCCTTCGCGCTGTCGAACTGCTTCCACTTGCCGGGGGCCGTCTCCAGCCACACCAGGCGCCGCACGTGGCCGCCTTCTTGGATCACTTGCTCGAACCGCGGCAGCTTCGCCGGCTCGACGGCCTTCACCACCGGCCCGTCCGGCGTTTCCGTCGTCTCGACGGCCGCCGGGGCCTTGGCCACGGCCGCCCGCAGCAGGTTCTGGCCCGACTCCAAGGCCCGCACGATGTACAGGCCCTTCAGGTCTTCGGCCTTCTTAAAGGCCCCGTCCGGCGCCGTCTTCACTTCCAGCGTGCCGAAGTATTCGGCCATGTTTTCCGCGTTCACCAGCGTGTTCAGCGGGACGGCCTTCTTGGCGAACACGATCGTTTCCGTCGTCGTCTCCTTCGGGGCCGACTGGATCAGGGACGGGCCGACGTCCATTTCCAGCGGGTTCTCTTCCCACTCGATCTTCCCTTCGACGAACGCCTTCACGTCCACGTGGTTCGGCCCCCGCAGGACGAACTTGAGCCGGCCGCGGTCTTCCGCGTGCGTCAGCAAGTGGGCCTGCTTGTCCGTCACCGCCAGGGACATCGATTCCACCTGTGCGATGGCCCGGCCGGTGCCTTCCTTCAACTGGTCCACCTTGCCGACGGCGAGCACCAGCATGTCCCGCAGGATCTGGGCCGACCGCGACTTCCCGCTCGGCAGCTTCTCGACGAAGATCACGTCCACCTTGGACCCCGGCCGGGCGAACCCCTCGACCGCGTCCGCCCCGGCCACCTTCACGGTGATCTGCTTGCACCCGTCCGGCAGGGAGATCCCGGCCGACACGCCCAAGTCCGTGATTGTGATGACGTTCCCGGCCTTCAGGGTCCGGTTCACTTCCTTGTTCTTCAACAGCTCGATGTCCACCACCGCGTCCGGCGGGATCATCGTCTTGGGCATGTCCGCCCAAACGACCCACGTGTCCATTTCCTTCTCGTCGAGCTTCGTGGTGAGCGGGATGTCCTTCTTCGCCACCAGCACCTTGCCCATCTCGGGGCCTTTGTCGCCCCCGGCGGACAACTTCGCGACGAGGATGGCGGCCACCAGCCCGCAGGCCATGGCGACGCCGAGCATAATCAAGTTCTTCTGTTTCATGGCACTGCCTTCTCTGGATGCGTAACAGGGTGTATGGCCGTCGCCCCGGCGTCTCCGGGCGGGCCGCGATTTCGCGCGGCCCGGTGTGTTCACTGTCTGCCGCGGCGGGCGGCCTGGGCGACGGGCGGGGACTCCGCCGGTCGTGCCCGTTCGACCACTTTCACGCTTCCCGCCGAAACGTAGCACTCTTCCGGCAATGCCGGAAACTCTCTCCCCGCCGTTTTGTTCGACATTGGCGGGCGGGACACTTCAATTTTTCCGGCAATGGCGAGGATGCCGAAGGGGGCGAATCCAATGCTTATGCCGCTTGCGACGGGCTTTGGGCAACCTTGGGAGATTGCGGATTGTGGATTGCGGATTGCGGATTTGAAAACCCGGACGGGTCGGCCGGTCAGGTTTTGTCGGTTCTGCTTTCAATCCGCAATCCGCAATCCGCAATCCGCAATCGGTTACATCCCCGGCAGCGTCCCGTCGGCGTACCGATACGCCAAGTACCCGAGGAAGCCGACGCACAGCGGGACGCCGTAGGGCAGGCGGTCCCAGCCGGGGCGGCGGGCTTGCGAGCGGGCGGCGGCGGCGTTCGGGCCGACGGTCGCCAGCACCTTCAAGTCCACGGCGATTTCGCGGAAGTTGCTGAGGTTCTTTTTGAACTTGCGGCGGCTCACCATGATGACGAGGCCGAACACGCCGCCGACGATGGCCCCGAGGGCGAAGGCCCAGATGAGGATTTCCACGCCGGCTTGGAAGCCGAAGAACGCCCCGATCCACGAGCCGAAGCCCATGAGCATCTTCACGTCCCCCTGCCCCATGCCGACGATGGCGAGCAGCGGGAAGAGGAGGGCGAAGCCGACCGCGGTGCAAAGGAGGGCGTCCGCGACCCCGCCTAGGCCGGCGTCCACGGCGATGTGGGCGTTGTGCAGGCCGCCGAGCATCCAGCCGCTGACGACCATGGAGAGCGTCAGCCAGTTCGGGACTTTGAAGGCCCAGCCGTCGATCCACGCCGCCAGGACCATGGCGAAGCACAGGACCGCGAGCGGGGCGTAGTTGGCCGTGCCGGGGGCGACGGCCGCCCACAGTTGGTGGCTGAGGAAGGAGGCCGCGACCCACAGGACCGCGATCAGCGGGATCCGCGCCATGGACATGAGGAAGGCGCGGTCAATCCCCAAGTCGTCGGGGTTGTCGGCGGCCGGGGCCGTATGGGATTCCAACGTCATCGTCGTCATGAGAGCGTCCTCCGTAGGGGGTCGGCCAGGCTCGCGCCCGGCTCGGGTTTTTGGTCGCTCCCGCGGATCTCCTGGCCGCCGTGCTCGGGTTCGCGGTGTTGACGCACCGCCCGGGGACAAGCCCCGGGGTCCGAGCCGGCGATTCGTTAGCTACTGGCCGCCACGTTCAACGAGCTGTTGCCGAAGCTCTTGTTGGCCTGAGTGCCCAAAGTCGTGATCGCCCCGATGCACACCACCACGATCAGCGCGAGCATCACCGCGTATTCCACGGCCGTCGGCCCGTCTTCTTGCTTCAGGAAGCGGACCGTCTGCTGCCAAAATTTTCGGGACATCCCGTTCTCCCTTGTCTGTCGTTCGGTGGCCTGCCGGCCGGATACCGGCGTGGCATTCAACTCTGCTCACCCATCGAACGGGAGGCCGCGGGCGCCCGCCGACAAGGCGGACTTCCCGGGCTGCGGATGAACCACGGCATCTTGGTCGGGGGGAACGCAAGGACCGCGTGCCGGCCGCCGAAACAACGGTTGACCGGGCACGCCGCAAACGTAGTTCGCCGCCGGCCCCAGTCAACCGCGACGGGCCGACTTTCACAGAAATCCGCGCAGATTCCGCACATTCCGCCCAACCGGCAAGATTGTCACAACCAGAAATGTGGCGGGGGCGGGGAATTGCGTTGGGGCGAGAGGGGGAAGGTGACCGAGCGCAGCGAGGAAGGCGAGCCAGAAGCGTTAGCGACTGGAGGGCGGAGCGACGAGTCTTCGAGTCGCGCCCCCACGGGCGACCGTGACACGCGCGGGGAGCCAAAAACCAGTCGCCCCGGTCTGACAGCAGGGCGCCCGTGGGGAGCGCGACTCGAAGACTCGTCGCTCCGCCCTCCAGTCGCTAACGCTTCTGGCTCGCCTTCCTCGCTGCGCTCGGTTTCAATTCCCCGCGCGCCCGGCGCGCCGGCGTGTTCTATGCTTCCCCGCTTCCCCACGCTTCGCCACCGGTGCGCCATGCAACTCAAGAACGGGTCTTCCTTCGATATTGACGACAACGCCCCGGAGGCCCCGACGCCGCCGGAGTCCTTGAAGGAGGCCGGCCTGTCGCTGACGTTCGTTGCCGACCTGATCATCAAGACCGTGTACCTGCGCGGCACGATCATCGGCCGGGACTTGGCCCAGTTCCTGTGCCTCCCCTTTAAGGTGGTGAAAGAGGGGCTGAAGTACCTCAAGGAAGAGAAGCAACTGGAGATCATGGGCGGCGACCTCGTCGGCGAGGTCAGCTACCGCTACTCCCTGACCGACCTCGGCCGGCACCGGGCCAAGGAGGCGATGATTCAGTGCGCCTACGTCGGCCCGGCCCCGGTCCCCATTGAAGACTACGTGGAGCAGTGCTACCGGCAGGCCGTCACCGGCATCCGCTGCACGCCGGAGACGCTGGCCGCCCCGTTCTCGCACCTCGTGCTGCGGGACGAGATGTTCAACGCCCTCGGGCCGGCCATCGTGTCCGGCCGCAGCGTGTTCATTTACGGCCCCCCCGGCAACGGCAAGACGGCCATGGCCCGGGCCATCGGCGAGTTCATGAACCAGGCCGGCGGCGCCATCTACGTGCCGCACGCCTTCGTCGCCGAGGGCAGCATCATCACCGTGTACGACCCGTCCCTGCACCAAGTGGACGAGAACGCGGAGAACAGCTTCGCGGACGCGGAGAACAGCGTCCGCCGGCTGCTGAACACCGGCGCCACCGACCCGCGCTGGGTGAAGATCCGCCGGCCCGTGATCGTGACCGGCGGCGAACTGACCTTGGAGATGATGGACCTGCGCTACAACGCCGAGTCCAAGTTCTACCAGGCCCCCATCCACTTCAAAGCCAACGGCGGCGTCTTCCTGATCGACGACTTCGGCCGGCAGATCGTCTCGCCGAAGGAACTCCTCAACCGCTGGATTCTGCCGCTCGAAGACCGGCACGACTTCCTCACGGTGGCCAACGGCAAGAAGTTCCAGGTGCCGTTCGAGCAGCTCATCATCTTCTCGACCAACTTGGACCCGAAAGACTTGGTGGACGACGCCTTCCTGCGCCGCATCCGGCACAAGGTGGGCATCACCGCCCCGGCCCGGGACGTGTACGAGAAGATCTTCAACGGCAACGCCCGCCGGCTCGGCATGCAGGCGTGCCCGGAGGCGGTCGATTACTTGTACGAGCGCTACTACAGCCGCGGTCGGACGCCCCGCGCGTCGGACTGCAGAGATTTGCTGGAAATTGTCCAGTCGATCTGCCGATACAGACGGCATCCCGTGCACTTGTCGCGCGACCTGATGGTGGAGGCGTCGGCCAGCTTTATTGCCGAGTTTGGCTAACCGGGGGAACTCCCCCCGTTTGCCGCGGCCGGGCCGGCGAAAAAGGGGTGGATCATGGCCGGATGGACTCGGTGGAAGTTTGCCCTCGCCGGCGGCGTCTTGGCCGCGACGGTGGGGTGCCGCTCGACGCCGACAACGCCGGTGCTCCCCGCCGCGCCGCCGGCCCCGCTTTCCAAGATGATCGTCGTCCCCGAGCCGGCCGACGACGCCCATTCGTCCAAGACCGGCCCGCTGGCCGCGTCCACCCTGATTATCTTCGCCGACACGGCGCTGGACGCCGTCCAGCAAGACCCGAACAAGCCGACGCCGGACCGCGAACGGTTGTTGTCGAAGGCCCGTCAGCTCTACGCCGAGGCGCTGGCCGGCGACCCGAACAACGCCGAAGCGCTGCTGGGTCTGTCCCGCATGTACCAACTGACGGGCGAGCGGGAACAACTGGCCGCGACCGAAAAGCGCCTGCGCGAGGCGCATGCGAAGAACCCGAAGGTGTGGGCGGCCATCGCCGTCCGCCAAGGGCAGGCCAAGGAGTGGGACGCCGCGGCCGAGAGCTACCACGCGGCCGTGAAACTGGACCCGGACAACCGCACCTACCGCATTTACTTGGGTTTCACCCTGGCGCGGGCCGGCCGGTACGAGGAAGGCTACGCCTGGCTGAACAAGTCCATGCGCGAGACCGACGCCCGGTACAACCTGTCGATGATGATGGCCCACAACGGCGACGCCGACAAGGCCCGCGAGCAACTGCACGTCACCCTGAAGGCGGACCCGACGTTCAAGCCCGCCGCCGACCTGTTGGCGTCCCTCACCGCCGGCGAAACGTCCGCCGCCCCGGCGGCGGCCCCGATCATCCGCACCGCGGGCTACGAGGCATCGCCGGAACCGGCCCGCCCGCCGCTGTCCCCGCGCCCGATGCCGGTCATCCCGCCCCAAGTCCTGCCGTCGGAACCCGCCCCGCTCAACGTCTCCGGCGCGCTGCCGCGCGGCCCGCTGCCGCCCGCGTACACCGCGACCAGCGGCTGGGACACGACGCTTCCGCCCCGGCGATAAGATGACAAGGTGACCGGGGTGACAAGGTGACAAAAGACATGGCGAGCCGAGCGGTGTCAGCCGCCGGGTAGAGGCTTGAGTGCTTCACCCGGGGCCTCACGGCCCTCGGCTCACTTGGTTTTGGTCACCTTGTCACCAAGTCACCTTGTCACCAAGTCATACTCATGATCTCCCCCGAAAAGCACGACGCCCTGCAAGCCGGCTGGGTCCGGCTGATGGACAAGTACGGCATATCGCCGGCCGACGCCTACCCCGTCTTCGACCGCCTGGCCGCCGCCCATTCCGAACCGGCCCGCCACTACCACACGCTGGAACACGTCGCCGAGATGTTGCGCGTGGCCGGCCGCCTGTTGGAACCGGCCAACGACGGCGACGCGATCCAACTCGCCGTGTGGTTCCACGACGCCGTCCACGACCCCAGAGCCAAGGACAACGAAGCCCGCTCGGCCGAGTTGATGATGGATGCCTTGGCCCCGTTCTCGCTGCCCGCCGGGCTGATTCAACATGTGGCCGAGATGATCTTGGCGACCGATCATCTCCCCCCCTTGGCGGCGACCAATCATCTCCCCCCCTTGGCAAGGGGGGGCCGGGGGGGGGCTGATTTGATTGCGGCCGCCGACACGGCCGTCTTGTTGGACGCCGACCTCGCCATCCTGGCCGCCGACGAGTGGCGGTACTTGAAGTATGCCGAGGCGATCCGCAACGAGTATGCGTGGGTCGATGACGCCGCGTACCGGACAGGCCGCGCTGCCGTGCTGCAAGCGTTCCTGGATCGCCCGCGAATCTACCGCACCGCCCGCTTCCACGACATGGGGGACGGGCCGGCCAGACGAAACATGGCGGCCGAGATCGGGCGGCTCGCCGCCGGGCAAAACCCCGTTTAGCCGCGACGCGACGCTTCGGAGTGGAGCGCGGACTGCCGGACATCAATCACTTCCCACAAAGCCAGTCATAGCCCGCTGCGCGAGCAAGGGTCGGCAACTTCCTATTGGCAGCGGCTTCCCATGATGGCGAGTCACCGACCCTTGCTTGCGCCGCGGGCTATGACTGATGGTGCGGCCGGCGGTTCGAAGCGCTCCGGCCCGCGCTCCACTCCGAAGCGTCGCGTCGCGGCTAAACAAACGCCCAGATCGCCTCACATCGACCGCAGCGCCTCGATCGGCTGCATCCCGGCGGCGCGCCGCGCGGGGAAGAACGCGGCCAGCGTGGTGACGACCGTGGCGAACGCGACCGTGGCGAACGGGAGCCAGAGCGGGAACTCGAAGATCGTTTCCACTTTGAACCTTCCCTGACTCTGCTCCTCGATGAGCTTGGCGACGAAGCGGTCCCCGGGGAACGTCAGGCCCCACGCGACGCCGAGGCCGATGGCGCCGCCGAGCAGGCCGATGACGGTGCCCTCGGTCAAGAACAGCGCCAGCACTTGGGCGCGCGTGGCGCCGACGGCTTTCAAAATCCCAATCTCGCGCGTGCGCTCAACGACGCTGGTCGCCAGCGTGTTCGTAATGCCGATGGCCGCGACGGCGACCGAGATCATGGCGAACAGGTTCAGCCCGGCGGCGATCAGCGTCACCTCCATCTTGACCGAGTCGTAGCCCCGCAGCATCGAGTTCTGTTGGTAGCCCATCGCCTCGATTCGGGTCGTCACCGCCCGCAAGTCGCCGCCGGGCCGCAAGTGGACGGTGCAGCCGGGGTAGCCTTCCCCCTTGTTGCCCGGCAACCGCTCCCACAACCGCTTCCCGGTGTCGGCCGGCAGAAACACTTCGGTCCGACTGTTGAGGGACCACGGCGACTCGTCGCGCGCCCGCTCGTCGGCCGTCATCTCGCGGAACACGGCCGCGATGCGGACCGAGTCGCGGACGCCGGGGACGAACGGAAATGCCGGCGAGAGGACGAGCGTCAGCGGTTGGCCGACGGCCGCCGCGAGTTCCGCGTCCGTCCGGACGCCGAGGTCGTACAGCAGATTCTCGCTGACGATGACGCCGTCCGCGTCGTCGGCCGCCGGCATCGCCCCGGCGATCACGCGCGGGGCGACGGACAGGCTCCGCAGCGGGAACGCCATGACGGTGCGGGGCCGCGACTGGTCCTTCCAGCGCACCCGCGCCTCGAAATAAACCCCGGCGACGACATCGGCCACGTCCGGGATGGCCGCCAACTCCGCGAGGTGCGCATCCGTCATCGGCCGGGAAACCGTGCGCGGGTGCGTGTTCTGGTAGGCTTCGATCAGCTTGGCCCGCACGCGCTCCCGCCGCTCGCCGGCGACGCCCGGTGGCGGCGCGATGCGATCCGGGGGAATCTCGGCCACGGGCGTCGGCTCATACTGGCCCCGCGGGCTGACGGCGACCTGCCAGAAGTCCGCCCGCTTCTTGTGCTGCTCGTCGATCATGTGCCGCAGGCCGAGGCCGAGCGACACGCTGAACGCCAGCGCGCACGCCCCGACCGCCACGCCCGTGACCGTGAGCGCGGACCGCACCTTCTGGCGCCACAGGCCGCGGACGGCGGAGTCGAAGAGGTCGAAGAGTCGCACGGGGAGGGCCTGGGCGGCGGGGAAGTCACTCGGTCACATCAACGAGTTCTTGATTGATGACCCAAACGGGTTCACTGCCCGGCAATCGGGCAGACAGCCGGGCGACGGCGGCCTCGGCTTCTTCCAAAGTTGCGCACCGCAGTTGCGTCCGCTTCGAGTCCATCAAGACAGAGGCCCCTTCTGTAATCATCGCCTCGCGGCACTGCTCCGGCGTGACCGGGTCCGTGGCCCGCAAGGCGGGGATGATTTGGAACGGCAGCCAACCCGCCGCATGGGCCTCGGGGACCGTCAACCCATTCGTCATGGCGAGTTGTTTGGCCCGATCAGGGTCGGTGCGCTCGTAGGCGCCGCGGATCACGTCCATCCGATCCCCGCCCGTCATCCGGTCCCAAGCGTCCCAAATGACCACGACTCGGATTCCCGCCCCGGGAAGTTCCTCTTCCTCGATCACGGGCTGGCCGTACTCCCGTTCCGTCGTCAGTTCGCCGGCCAATCGGGCGACTAAATCGGCGTTGGCCGCCTTCGCGCGCCGATTGTTCGGGAGGATAAGGCGGCGGGGCATGATCGCTCCTCACAACATGTTCTGGTAAATCAACAACCACTGGGCGGCGTCTCGAATCCGGTCTGCTTCGTGCAGATACGCCGAGTTTTTATGGTAGCGAAGTGTCTCTCGCCACAACAGATCAACGCTCTCCCCGCGCCGCTGCAACTCGGCGGCGAACGCCGGCTCGAAAGCGGTCGCGGGAGACAGTCGGCGCACCCGAATTAATAGTTCGGCCCACGCGCGGACGTTGTGACCGGCCCCTTGATGCGGCCAAGCGATCTGCATCTTCCGGCCGAGTTCGATGGCGGGCTTCAGGTGGCCCGCCCACGTGATCGGCTCCCGTTCTCTCAGCCCGGACACAGCGAAATACGCCGCCTTCACGATCATCTCGGACGTATACCCCCACAGGTAAATCGCCCCCAACCGATGGCCGGCGTCTAGCAACGCTTCACCCTCGGCGTACCGCATTCTGGCGGCGGCTCGGAATTCCGCGATGCTGTCTGGTTGGCAACGGCTCAGTAACCCACGTGGCATCGGAACCTCTCACTCCCCGCCCAACAGCGGCCGTTTCAAGAGCCGGCTCACGACGATGGCGACCGTCAGCAACCCGGCCGAGAGGTAAAACGCCGCGTTGAGGGAGCCGGTCTGGTCCTTGATGTACCCGGCCGCTTGCGGGACGAGGAACGCCAGGCCCCAGCCCAGGAACACGAGGCCGTAGTTGGTGCCCATGTTCTTCGCGCCGAAGTAGTCGGCCGTGAAGGCGGGCAACAGGGCGAGACTGCCGCCGTACTGCCAATAGATGACGCCGACGATCAGGAACAGCAGAACCACTTGCCCGGACTGCATCACCGTCGGCAGCGCGAGCAAGCACAGCACGGACACCACGCTGTTGATGAGGTAGGCGTTCGCCCGGCCGACGCGGTCGGAGTACAGGCCGGTGCCGACGCGGCCCGAGGCGTTGATGAGGCCGCCGTAGGACGACAGCAGCCACGCATTGGCGGCGAAGAAGGCGGCCGACCCGCCGAGGGCGGCCGTCTCGTTCAAGAGCGGCTTCGCGTTGGCGATCACCAGGAGGCCGGACTGGGCGGCCCCGAAGAACAGGAACACGAGGCCGTAGAACTGGGCCGTCTTCAGCATCTGCGGGGCGGTCCAGCTCGTGGCGGTCATCGCCTTCGGCTGGAACGTCGGCGGCGGGGCCGGCGGCACGTACCCGGCCGGGGGGACTTTCAGGAATTGGGCCGCCGTGAGGATGACGACGCCGAAGAAGAGGCCGAGGCCGACGAAACTGCCGGTGAGGCCGTGCGCGTCGAGCAGGTATTGGGCGAGCGGCGAGATGTAAATGGCCGCCCCGCCGAACCCGCCGACGACCAGCCCGACGATCAGCCCGCGCTGGTGCGGCCCGAACCACTTGACGGCCACCGGCGTCGCCGCCGCGTACCCGAGGCCCATGCCCAAGCCGCCGAGCAGGCCGAAGCCGACAAGCAAGCCTTCGTAACTCTTCATCAGCCCGGCCACGAGACACCCGGCCATGAGGAACACGCCGGAGAGCGTGGCCCCGACGCGCGGGCCGTACTTGTCCTGAATGCGGCCGCCGGGGATCATGCACAGGGCGAACACGAACCCGCAGATCACGTAGGCCCACGTCGCCTGGGCGTTGGTGAGGTACGTCCACCCCTCATTCAGTCCACTCATCGCCTCGCCGGCCGGGTGGGCGGTATTGACGAGGGCGGCCTTCCACACGCTCCAAGCGTACAGGATGCCCAGGCACAGGTTGATGGCCGTGCCCGCCAGCGTGACGACCCACGCTTGCAGGGGAGCCTTGACAGGAGGATTCATGAACAGAACTCGGAACTCGGAACTCGGAATGACCAATTCTCGCCGTTGAGCCTGTGAGCGTTCTAGTATTCCGCCCGGCGATGGGTATGGTTGGCGGCTTTCGCCGGTTCGCCAATCGTCATCCGGCGTTCAATCAGGCCCGATTTTGTCCGAAGAATTGTCCGAGCCGCTTGCGCTGTGAAGCCTTGAAAGACGACGCGCGCGTTGGCGGGCTTGGGAGAACAATCGTTTTCGGCGGGTGTGGAATGGAATTTTTGCCGGTGCGCGCGTGCCGGCGCCGACCCAAGGTGATTTTGGGTTTTGCGATTTTGATGTGAGCCGCCCCTGATCGTCCCTTTGTCT
>JAYUGD010000784.1:0-4084 GCA_043767785.1 Zavarzinella sp.
CGCCTGCCCGTCTACCTGTTGATGCCGAAGAAGCGGGACGGCAAACTCCCGGCCGTCGTGTGCCTGCACCCGACGCACCAAGCGTTAGGCAAAGGCGTCGTCGTCGGCTTGGGGCCGAAGTCCGACCGGCACTACGCCGCCCACTTGGCCGAGCGCGGGTATGTGGCCATCGCCCCGGACTACCCGCGCATGGGGGAGTACCAAGTGGATTCCTACAAGCTCGGCTACCAGAGCGCGACCATGAAGGGGATTTGGAACCACATGCGCGTGGTCGATTACCTGCAATCGCTCCCCGAGGTGGACGGCGACCGCATCGGGGCCATCGGCCATTCGCTCGGCGGGCACAATTCAATCTTCCTCGGCGTGTTCGACGAGCGGGTGAAGTGCGTCGTCTCCAACTGCGGGTTCAACAGCTTCCCCAAGTACATGAAGGGCGACATCAGCGGCTGGGGCCACGCGGGCTACATGCCACTCATCAAGACGAAGTACGGGGCCGACGGCAACAAGATGCCGTGGGACTTCACGGAGGCCATCGCCGCCCTCGCCCCGCGGCCGTTCCTGGCCAGCGCCCCGGTGCGGGACGACAACTTCGAAGTCAGCGGCGTCAAAGACTGCATCGCCGCCGCCGAGCCGGTGTACAAGTTGCTGAAGGCCGGCGACAAGCTGGAAGCGATCTACCCCGACTGCGCCCACGACTTCCCCGACGACGTGCGCGATGTGGCGTTCAAGTTCTTAGGCAAGCACTTGGGGAAGTGATTCGGGGCCGACGGCCCTACAATAAAGCAAGTTGTTTAGTGTTGAGGTGAATCATGATTCAAACCATCGCGGCGCATTTCGACGGCTCGGTTCTGGTGCCGGAGGGGCCGGTTGATCTGCCGACCGGGCGACGACTTCAAATTCAAATTGAGTGGGCCGACGGGCCGGAGCCGCGGTTCGCGTCTCTGGCGGGTTTCGCGACCGACCTGCCGGACGCCCCGGCCGACTTGGCCGCGCGGCATATGGGCACATGACCCGTGAAGCCGCGACGCGGAGGCTTTGCGCGGTGGAGCGTTAGTTTCCCGACATTTGTCACGCGCCGCTTATTCAGTCATAGCCCGCGGCGCGAGCAAGGGGCAGCGACCGGCTGTAATGGGACGCCTTCACAAACATGAAGTCGCCGACCCTTGCTTGCGCAGCGGGCTATGACTGGCTGCGTGTGAAGCGATTGCCGGCGGCAAGGCCGCGCTCCGCTGCGCAAAGCCTCCGCGTCGCGGCTAAACGGGGGCTTTTACCCGGCCGCCAACTGATACCCCTTGCAGTAGTACACGCCGCCCGGCGGGAAGTTCCACGGGACGAACTTGAACGACACGTCCTTGAAGTAACTGCGGTACAGGCCGCGGTACACGTAGGGCATGTTCGTCACTTGCCGGAACGTGCCGGCCGGGCCGATGACCTTGGCGGACATGGCGATCACGCCGTCCCGCAGTTGCTTGGGGAACGACGGCAACGGCAGGCCGGAGATAACGTGGTCGGCGCGGGCGATGCCGCGCTCGGCGAGAATCTCGTCCAGCTTGCAGGCGTCCCCCTCCACGATGTCGTGGCCGGGGAATTTTTGCCGCAGCACCCGGCAGAAGTCGGGGTCTTGCTCCACGATGACGAGCTTGGTGGTCGGCCCGGCCGCGTCCACGAGCATCTTGGTCACGGGGCCGGTGCCGGCCCCGAGTTCCACCACGCAACTCGCGGCGGCCCAGTCGATGTCGCGGGTGATGGCCCGGCACAGCGGCTTCGAACTCGGGCACCACGACGCCACCGTCGTCCCGTGCGTCAGGAACTTGCGGAACATCAGGAAGAAGTCGGAGCCGGTCTTCTGTTTGCGCATGGCGTCTTCCGGGGTGGTCACGTCGGCACCTTGCTCGGCTTGCTGGTCACGAGCTTGATGAAACTGGGCTGCGCGGTCGGGTTCTCGGCCGTCAGGAAGTGGACCACCAGGCGATTCACAAGCCACGGCTTCTCGATCTGCGGGGCGTGCCCGCAGTTCGGCAGCGTGACGAAGGCCCCGTGCGGCAGCTCGAGCGCGGCCCGCTCGCCCTCCATCGGGTCCACGATCCGGTCGTCCTTGGCCCCGAGCAGCAGCACGGGCATCTTCATGTTCTTCATCTGCGGGCGGACGACGTGGTCGTTCGTCCCGCGCACGGTGCGGACGAGCGAGAGTTTCCACTTCCGGTCTTCGAAGCACTTTTTGTAGTAGAGCAGCATGTTCCGGTCGGCCCGGCGCGGCTTGTGGAACACGGCCTTGATGATCGCCTGGTAGTCGCTGCGGCGCACGCCGTCCATGATCGGCAACTTCTCCACGTCCCCCATGCCGGACGGACAGATCAACACCATGCGGCCGACGAGGTCCGGGTACTTGGCCGCGAACTCCACGGCGATCTTGCCGCCGAGGCTGCTGGAGACGATGTGGTACGGCGGCGTCTGCACGAACTGCGTCAGGTAGGCGTGCAGTTGCTCGACCAAGTAATCAATGGTGACCGGCAGGTCGGCCTTGAGCCGGGCCTGGTAATGCGCCCCGTTGTACGCCAACAGGTTGGGGGCCATCACGTCGAAGTACCGGCCCCAGAAGCGGACGTTTTTGAACCACGTCTCGGACTGTTCCGCGAGGCCGTTCAGGAGGATCAGCGCGTGCTTGCGGCCGTATTTCTTCTGCCGGAGACCGCTCAGGAGACCCTTCCAAGGGGCGGGCATGATAAGCGAGACTCCGTGTCGGGCGGGGAGGCGAAACCGCCGCGGCGGGGTTTCGGGCGGCGGAGGTTCCGTGGGAAAAATGGGGGAACACGCCGAAAGGTAGCATAGGGGATTGAACGGCTGGGAGAACGGCGCGACGCGGAATTGCCGCCGGGATTTCCGGCGCCGGCCCCGCGACTTGAGCGAAACTTCCCCAGTTTGCGTCAAACCCCGTGACGGCCAGCCGACCGTGCGGGTCGTGCCGAGTTTTCCCTCTTTTCCGGGCGAAGCGGCCAAGAAGTTTGCAGGCGGCCTCCCGAACGGGCCGATGATCCCCGGACGCGGGACGGTTCTTACTCACGGGCCGGGGGTCGCCCCCCGGATCGCCATGCGGGTTCGCGACGGCTACCGATTGGGCGTGACGGCCGGGCTGATGCTCGCCTGCGTGGCCAGCGTCGGCTGCCTCGGCGGCTACCACCACCAAAACACCGGCCCCGCCGCCCCGGCGATGTTCGCGGCCCCGGCCGCCGTCCCGTCCGAACTGAGCAAAATTTCGCTCCCCCCCTATGTGGTGGAGCCGCCGGACATTCTGCTGATCGAAGTGTACACGCTGCCGCAAACCAAGGGGCAGCCGGCCACGGTGTTGTCCCCGCAGCCGATCAGCGGGCAGCACTTGGTCCGCCCGGACGGCACGGTGAATCTCGGCATCTGGGGGACGCTGCCGGTCAGCGGGCTGACGACCGACCAGATCCGCGAGAACGTCAAGAACTTCGTGTTCAACCAGATGAAGACGCTGCCGTACATCAAGGAAAAGGGCACCGAAGTGGACGACCCGAACAAGCTGTTCGTGGTCGTGGACGTGATCGCGTACAACTCGAAGGCGTACTACGTCATCACCGACGGGGCCGGGTACGGCGAGCAGATTTACCGCTTCCCGATCCAGGGGTACGAGACCGTGATCGACGCCCTGGCCGGCATCAACGGCCTGCCCATCGTCGGCTCCAAGCAGAACATTTGGGTGGCCCGCCGCACCCCGCACGCCGGCCAGACGGACCAGATTCTGCCGGTGGACTATGTGGCGATGACTCAGCACGGCTACACGCCGACGAACTACCAGATTCTCCCGGGGGACCGCATTTACGTGAAGGCCGACCGCCTCTTCGCGGTGGACGGCTACTTGCAGAAGGTCATCACGCCGATCGAACGGGTGCTGGGGGTGACGCTCCTCAGCAGTTCGACTTATAATTCGGTCACGAACCGCCGGGCGACTGCCAACAACAACGGCAATTGACCCAGGAGTGACCCCATGAGATGGCTTGCAATCGCGGCGGCGGCAACGGCGCTGGGAATCGGCGGGGAGGCGACGGCCCAAGTCTCCTCCCAG
>JAYUGD010000785.1:0-4082 GCA_043767785.1 Zavarzinella sp.
GTTCCAACTGGCCCACGGGTCCGGGCCTCGGCTGCAACCGCTTCCCACGCCAACCGGCGAGTGCGGAGACGGCTTCAAACATCGCGACGGGAAGGCGAAGGTCGATTGGTCTCAACAATCTCTAGAACAGTCGCGAGGATTCTGTCAATTAATCGGGACGAGAAAGAAATGCGGCTTGTAGGGGTTGCGCTGGGAGGTGAAAAAGAGGCCATCGACCACCATGAATTCGCGCCGCAAATGAGGGCGCGCTTCGAGACGCGAACAATTCCCTGGGAGCGCGGCCGTCCCGGCCGCTCCATCGCCAATTGCTACTGAGTCGCACCAAAGTCTCCGACTCCGCCAGCAAAGGTATACCCACGGTTTCTCGACGGGGAGGTTTACGCTGAGTCGAACAGGTTGGGCAAGAGGCGTCGAGCGAGGTTGAGAACTTCTTCGAGGTTGTGAGTCTCCAGGAGATCCACCACCGCGAGAAGTTTCTCCAGCCCGGCCAGCAACGCGGGAGCCGTATTCTTCACGCGGTGCTTCATTTGGCGACCGCTCAGGCGGATCAGGATGGCCTTGAGAGCGGCGGCTTCGTCGCTGGCGTCCTGCTGGAGGTGCCAAACGGTCAGGCAGGCCATCGACGCGATCGCCAGCCGTTTGGCAAATGCATCGCCGGTCGTCTGCAGCCACTGCTCCGCGTTCATGCCGGCCGTCTTGAGCAGTTTGTGGTAGCTCTCGATCCGCCACCGCCAGGCATACCACCGCGCGACCGTCGTCGCGGAGATCGCCTCGGGGACGTTGGTGAAGAGGAGCCATTCGGCGCGGACGACGCCGAGTTCGTCGACGACGCGGGTCAGCACCAGACGCAGGTCCAGCGGCTCTCCGCGGACTTCCTTCTGAACGCCGTCGGTCCAGGTTTTGGCGGGCCGATCGAGGGTGACCGGGGCTTCGAGTACCTGGACGCGGGCCGGGCCGAACGTCGTTTGAATGGCCAGGACGGGGCCGCCGGGCGGGTCGCGAAACTCGCAAGCGAGTTTGGTCTGAAGGGCTTTCAGGGTGATCGACTGGCCCTTCCACACGACGCGGCGATCCGACTTGGCACGCACGAGGAACTGGTGTCCGGCGGCCTGCCACTTGCGGAAGTGTCCGACGGAATCGGCTTCGCGGTCGACGATGTGAACGAGGGGGCGGGCCAGATTCCAGCGTGCGGAATCGGCCATGACCTCGGCCAGTTCGTCGATGTGGGCGGGCGGCGACGCGGTGACGCCGGGTCGCGTCGAGAGGAGGCCGCGGGCGGTGCGGACGCGGAACTCCATGGGCCCCAGCGGTCGGCCGTTGTCCGCATCGACGACCAAGGCCGTGCCGAGGTCGTAGCCGACGTCCTCGTCGTGCGACCGCTGAAAGCAGTCTTTCTTGCGGGTGTGGGTGTGGAAGGAAAACATGCTCCAGTCGTGAACGACCAGAGCGGCGCTGGCGGGAGAATCGGCGACGGCCTTGCGAATGGCGTCTTGAAGCGGTTCGATGAGCGCGGGAAGAGTGACGTCCTCGTGGTGGAGGAAGCGGCTCATCGCTTTGACGGAGGCCATGGCCGTGGCGGTACTCGGCAGAGCCGAGAGCCCGGTGACGGCCGCGTTCACGCTGTGCGTGTGTTCCTTCACCAATTGCCGATATCGCACTTGCTGAAGAATATGCAGACTGTGGAAGAATAGCCCATCCCCCGCTAATACCCGCGCCCGAGAAGCGTGGGTATACCAATGCATGCCGGGACGGAGCGGAGTGAAGGAAGGCACGCCGCGGAAACCGGCGGACCCCGCGGCCGTGGAGAAGGTGCTGCCCCTGCTCCCTCCCGGTGTCCGCGCCGTGGTAAAAATGCTCCGCATCACCGGAGCACGCCCGACGGAGATCCTGACCATGCGCCCCGCGGACCTCGACCGGAAGGGCGAAGTCTGGACGTACACGCCGGTGAGCCACAAAGGGACGTGGAAGGGACGCAACCGCACCATTCACATCGGCCGCGAGGCTCAAGCCGTACTGTCGCCTTGGCTCCTCGGCACGCCCCCGGAAGGTTTCATCTGGGTGCAATCGGTTTCCAAACAGGATCAGTAGCCTCGTTTTAAGGGAGTTGCGCTTCTTGGCCGCGTCAATGAGTTCGCCGCAGTCGCGTTAACGCTCGAATTGAGCTGGGAAAAAACAGGGGCATGCCTTACCAGACCGTTCTCACAAGCGGCTTGGCCAGAGCATGCCCCCATGGATGGCGAGCATAAAGACCCCGCGATCGCCTGTCCAGGCGACTCGGCAACCACCGAACGCGACGCACGGCGTGCCTTCGACGAGGTGCTGCGGTTTTGTTCCACGAACGACGGTCCGTTCCGGTCGTTCGAACGGGACCTGCTCCAGCGACTCTTCGCCCTGGGCTGCCTGCTGGTGCGGTTGTTCCTGACGCGGCGTCACGAACGATTCGACCCCGCACCGCCGCCGGGTTTTCGTCCCGGCAACACGGCGGCGAAGCGCACGCTCAAGACGCTGTTCGGCCCGGTGACGTACGTGCGGTTGCAACTGATTCGCCTTGGCGGCGGTCCCGGTTGCCATCCGCTGGACGCGGCGTTGGGTCTGACCCGCGACGGCTTTTCGCCCTGGGTGATCCAGTTCGTGACGCGGCTGGCGACGCGGATGAGTTTTGCGTCGAGCCGGTTGCTGTGCCGGTCGGTGTTGGGGTGGTCGCCGTCGGTGGAGTCGATCGAGGAGTTGGTGTTGGGTCTGGGTCGATGGGCTCAGCCGTTCGCGCAGCAGCAACCGGCTCCGGAGAAGGACGGCGTGGTGCTGGTAATCGAGGTGGATGGGAAGTGTCCGCCGACGGCGCGTGAGGAGGAGTTGCGACAGCGTCGGGGCCGGCGCGCGAAGCATGCGAAGGCGTGTTCGTGCGGGTGCCAGCGCCATCGGGGGCAGGCGAAGCGAAAGCGTCGGGGGAGCAAGAAACGCCGGAAGAAAGGGGATAAAAGCAAGAACGGCAAGGAGGTGGTGGTGGTCGTGATGTACACGTTGGACCGGGGCGTGGACGGGCGGTTGCATGGGCCGCGGAACAAGAAGGTGTGGGCGTCGTTTGGGGGCCGCAAGCGCGCGGCGTTGTGGGCGCGGGCCGAGGCGACCAAGCGGGGTTTCGGTCCGGACACGACGAAGACGGTACAGATCGTTCTGGACGGGGCGAGTGGGTTGAGGAGCAACATGGTGGCGGCGTTTCCACAGGCGATCATCACGATCGACGTGTGTCATGTGGTGGAGAAACTGTGGGCCCTCGGCTGCCGGTTTCACCCGGAGGGGAGCGAGGCGTTGAAGGCGCAGGTGGAGGAATGGAAGGAGTTGGTGTACGCGGGTCGTGCGGCGGAGTTGGTGGTGCGGTTGCGGCGGTTGCTGGAGGGCGTGCCGCGGTGCGGTCCGGGCACGCGGGGCAAGCGGATGGCATTGGAGAAGGTGATCGGCTACGTGGAGCCGCGGGTGTCGCTGATGAAGTATGGGGAGTGGCGTGAGCAGGACTTGGTGATTGCGACGGGGCAGGTGGAGGGGGCGGTTCGGCACGTGGTGGGCGAGCGATTGGATTGTGCGGGGATGCGTTGGATCCCGGGTCGAGCCGAGGCGTTGTTGCATTTGCGGTGCATCGAACTCAATGGCGATTGGGAGGCGTTCATCGCTTGGAGCGACGAACAGTACCGCAAACGACTGATTGCGTGCGAGGTTGTCCAGATTCGGTGTCGGGAGCCGCTAAAGTGCGACTTCGCATTGGCAGGGTGACTGTATGGAAACCGGCTGCACCCAAATGATTTGACGGGAACGAAGTGGACCGGAGGTACCATCATGATCGCGGAGGAAATGGCGGTTCACAGCGATCCGGAGATCATGGGCGGGGTGCCCGTGTTCGTAGGAACGCGTGTGCCGCTGAAAAATCTGTTCGATTACCTAGCCGGTTCCGGACTATCGGAGTTCCTACGACAGTTTCCCTCAGTAAATCGCGATCAGGCGTTGTCGGCGATTCGGCACGCAGGCGAGGCATTGGCCCACGATGCGCGTGCTGATTGATGAATGTGTGCCGCACGACATTCGGCATC
>JAYUGD010000786.1:0-4078 GCA_043767785.1 Zavarzinella sp.
AGCGCCGGAACCCCGGCGAGTACGCCCGGCGGACTCGCTCACCCAAGGTTCTTTGTCTCATTCATGGCGCGACGACGATTTTTGCACAAGCTCGGAGAGGGGGTTAGGGGGTGAGGTTGCCTTTGCAGCAAGCGCGATCCGGGTGTCAGCCCGCGCTCCACTCCGAAGCGTCGCGTCGCGGCTAAACGGTCGCCGCTCGGCTCACTCGGTCACTTGCTGTACCGCACGCTCACCGCCGCCCGCAAGAGGCCGATCTTGCGCTCGACTTGCTCATAGGGGGATTGCACCCGCGCCCCTTTGCCGGTGCCGTCCGCGGATTGGGAGTATTCGTCCGCGTTGGTCGGTTCGCCGGCGGGGAAGTCTTTGTCCTTCGGCACCGCCGCGTGGAAGCAACACGTGATGACGCCCACTTGGCCGCTCGGGGCTTGGAACTGTGACGACAGGCTCTTGGCGTACTCGGTCACGAGGAATTCGTCCGTCTCCTTCAGGTTGACGAACCAGCCCTGGATGAACACCTTTTTCCCCTTCTCCACGACGATGAAGTTGTGCAGCGGTTGGCCCTTGTCGTCCCGCAGTTTCTTCTTGCTGGCCGGGTCTTCCTTGTCGCAGGCCACGAACATGCTGAGGCCGTCAATGTTCAGCGACACGGCCGCGTCGAAGTCCGCCGTGTTCGTGATCTGGATGCCGTAGACGTGGCCGCGGTCAATCTTCACGAAGGCAAGACCGTCCTCGTCCTTCGGGACGGCGAGGGCGTAATCGCTGATCTTGTGCGGCTGCTTCGGGTCCGCGTTGGGGGCGGCGGTGAAGACCTCGATGGCGAACGGCGACCCCGGCCCCGGCTTGATCTGGCCGTCTTTCAAGGCCGGCTTCGGCTTCTCCGGCGACGACGGGATGAACTTGTCCACCTCCTTCTTGAAGGAGACGAAGCGGTCCTTCGGCCCGGCGTTCGGCGGCACCTCGTTCGAGATGCCGAGAAACTTTTGCACGGCCACTTGGTTCG
This sequence comes from Zavarzinella sp., assembly GCA_043767785.1. Lineage (GTDB taxonomy): Bacteria > Planctomycetota > Planctomycetia > Gemmatales > Gemmataceae > Zavarzinella. Next base: position 1,001 of record JAYUGD010000786.1, read on the forward strand.
TGACCAGTTGCGAGTATTCGCGGTCCTTGCCGGCCTCCTTGTCCGTGAGGGTGAACTCCAGCTTCACGATCTGCATGCCGGACTTCTGATCCTCGACCTCCATGTACGTCCCGGTGACGGTGAAGTTCGCCCGCCCGCGGACGACTTTCACGTCCGCCTTGGTCAGGGCCTCCGTCAGCAGCCGGACCACTTCCGGGGCCGCATTGGACTGGGCGGCGGCGTTGGCCCGCTTGTGCGGCCCGAACGTGCCGAGGAACACCTCCGGCTTGGCGCCGCCGAGGCCCTCCTTCACGTCCTTGGTTAACAGCCCGACCGCTTCTTCGAGCGACCGATTGCGAACGTCTTGGGCCGTGACCGCCCCCCCGGTGAGGACGGCCACGCAGAGAGACAGATACCGGACCATGGGAAACCCCTTAATTTTTGAATTTCAGAAATTGAACCGCCAAGTCGCCAAGTCGCCAAGGAAAACGAGCTTCAAACCGAATCCTTCTTTCCAAATTCATTCTTCTTGGCGTCTTGGCGACTTGGCGGTGAAAACCTCTTATCTGCCTTCAATGCGCGGGCTGCCGCGTTTCAGTTCGGCGGCGGCGTTTTGGAACACCGAGTCGCCGGTGTCGGACTTCGACTCCCAGTGCTTGCGGGCGACGGTCCCGCCGTTGGCCAGCGGGGCGAGCGAGAGTTTGTCCCGCAGGGCCGGGTTGTTTTCGATGGCGATCTTGAGTTCCTTGGCGTCCGCGATGCCCAACTCACGGGCGGCCTGCTCCAGCGTCAAGCCCCCCTTGATGTACGGCGAGGCGATGGCGCTGATCGGCTCCGGGAACTGGCCGAGCGGCTTCTTTTCGTCGGCCCCGACCCGCAGAAACGGGCCGCACGCCTTCTCCACGGCGGCCGTGAACTGTTCGGCGTCCTTGGCGAACATCTTTTGGGCCGCCTCTTGGTTCACGTATAGCCGGCGGGCCTTGCGGCCGGCGTCGCCGGGGAAGGTCAGCCCGGCCCGCGTCGTCTCCTGGAAGTCCGTAATCATGCCGTTCTTGTGGCAGGCCATGCAACTGAGGCCCGTGTGGATGGTCGTGCCGTCCCCCACGGTGCGCTTGTCGTCCACCACGATGGGCGGCCCCTTGTCGATCCGCTTGCCGGCCCCGTTCACCAACAAGTACGCCTGCAACCCGTTCGGCAGGGACCAGATCATCTCCCCACCCGCGTGGACAAACGCCCGCTCCTCGTAGGGGTGCTTGCCGGCCGGGAACAGGTTCAGCGGCCCGAGCGGGTTTCGGGTGATGTTGCCCGTACCGGCCTCGTCCTCGAAGTCGTAACTCTTGTGGTAGTACCCGAAGACCGCCTCGTGCCGCTCCAGCACGCGGTTGGCCTTGTCGGCGACGCCGCTCTTGCCGAGGCCGACGCGGGCCAGCGTCTCCCGGCGGTAGTTCAACTTCACGTCCACGCCCAGCCGGCGTTCGACTTCCTGGTCGGTGTCTGGCAAGTTCAGCAGGTCGTGGTACAGCGGCGGCAGGCTGGCGGCGGCGAGGAACCAGTCGGCCCGCACCGCCGGCATCCGCGTGCCGGCCAAGTCGTACACCTGCTTGGCCAACAGATTCAGTTCCTCGTTGTCCGGGTACTTGTCGTGCGTCAGGCCGTACACGTAGCCGCCGTACTTCTTCGACTCGTCGCGAGCGAGAATGATGTTCCACTGCCCCCCAACGTCCCAGTCCAAGTCTCGAATGTCGAAGGCCAAAAGGGCGCCATGCGTGTCCGCGATGGTCGGCTGGATGATCCCCCGCCGCCACGACAAGCTGTTGAGCAGCTTGCTCACGCCCGCTTGGTACAGGCGAATCTTCGCGTCGTCGTTCTTGTCGTCGTTGAACAAGTGCGTGAGTGTGAGGAAGCGCAGGTACTTCGCGTGGTCCGTGTGCTTGGCGAGGTAATCGTGCATCGCCCGCAGCGTGTCCTTCTCCGTCAGGTACGGCCGCTTGGCCGTGACGGCCGCCGCGGCCGGGAACGGCTTGGCCCCGGCGTCGATCCACGCCTTGACGGCCGCGACCTCGTCGGCCGTCGGCTTGTCCTTCGCCTCCGGCGGCGGCATCACCTCGGCCTCGTCGTTCGCGGCCAGTCGCTCGAAAATGCGGCTGTTGGCCGCGTCGCCGGGCTTGATCTTCCCCTTCTCGACCATCTGCGGCACGTCGAGCGCGTTGGCGAAGCCCCCGGCCCGCTTCCCCTCTTTGCCGTGACACACATAGCAATGCGCTTCCAGCACCCCGCGGGCCTTGGCCGCCACCGCGTCTTGGGCAAAGGAACCGGAACCGACGACGGCCACGCCGACGACGGCCGACAACCAGCGGACCATGACATACTCCTCGGGCACGGATGACTGTTCTCGGGAAGGGGAACGACGAGCGAGACAAGTTCTTCGGTCGATTCTCGGAAATTGAGAAAAGAGACGCCAGCGAATTCGTCCCGGGGTTCGCCGAGCCTCACCCGCGGGCTACACTCCGACGCCCTGAATCCTTGGGGTTCGCAAAGCCTCACCCCAAGCTACAATCCGACGCCCCATCCGGGGCTAAAACCCTGCGGCTTATTTGCAGCCCCGGAGGGGCGCCGGAATGTAGCCCGCGGGTGAGGCTTTGCGAACCCCGGGATTCATATGCGAACCCTGGGATTCATATGCGAACCCCGCGATCAAGTTCACGCCGTCTTCGCCCGCCCGCGGAGGGCGTCAACCAACTTATTCACAATCGCGTCCGTCGCGTCGCGGACTTGTTGGGGGTCGGCGGCCGGGTCGGTTTCCAGTTTCGTCAGTTGCTCGTCCAACTTGCCGCGCCAGAGCTGGCACCGCTCCTTCAGCCACGCTTGGTCGGCGGCCGGCAGGGGCTTGTGGTCGGCGGCCAGCAGGGCGTCGCAGCCTTGGCGGAATTCAGTGATGCGCTTGGCGAGGGCCGGCTTGTCGTCCGGGCGTTTCTTGAACCAGTCGTTCGCGGAGTCGGCCAATCGCGTCAGGTATTCCTGGCGGGTCGGGGCCGGGGCGAAAGCGTCCGGCTTTTGCCAGCCCCACGCCACGTCTCCTTGGGGCGCCACCTTATCGCG
>JAYUGD010000787.1:0-4078 GCA_043767785.1 Zavarzinella sp.
CGGGAGAACAGGGACCTCCACGGTCGAAGGTTCGCCGCTCACCGGGATCCGATCGCGCTCGGCATCGCGGCCCATCGACGCTTCCATCACCCCGCGCACCGCCGTACTGCCGATGTTGGCGATCTTCTTCTTCGCCACGATTTGATCCATGATGCGCAGCCCGTCGAAGGCGTCCTCACCGTAGAAAAGCTGGCCCTTGTAGACGTTCCGCAGATCGACCTCGACGAAGCGCCGATTGAGCGCAGCTCCTCCCAGAATGACGGGCGGGGCGAGCTTGCGCTCGTTGAGCGTGATCAGATCTTCCTTCATGATGACCGTCGATTTCACGAGCAGCCCGCTCATGCCGATGGCGTCGGCGGCCTGCTTCTGGAACTCCGCGATCATCGCATCGACCGACTGCTTGATGCCGAGGTTGAAGACCTTGTAGCCGTTGTTCGTGAGGATGATGTCCACGAGATTCTTGCCGATGTCGTGGACGTCCCCCTTCACGGTGGCGAGCACGATCTTCCCCTTCTCGGCCCCTTCGACCTTCTCCATGAACTGCTCGAGGTGCGCCACCGCGGCTTTCATCACCTCGGCGGATTGGAGCACGAACGGCAGTTGCATCCGCCCGCTGCCGAACAACTCGCCGACGACCTTCATGCCGTCGAGCAGAATCCGGTTGATGATGTCGAGGGGGGAATACGTTTCGCGCGCCGCGTCCAAATCGACGATCAGCGTCTCGCGTCGGCCCTGGATGATGGCTTCCTTGAGCCGCACCTCGACGGTGTCGCCGAGCGACTGCCCCTTCTTCGACACGGTTTTCTTGTCGGCGTAGTGTTCGATCAACAGTTGCAGCGGGTCTTCGACGCAATTGCCGGCGGCGTCGAACGTCCGCTCGTCGAACAGTAGCCGCCGGCACAGTTCCATGCCGACCGGGTCGATGTTGGCCAGCGGCATGATCTTGGCCGCGTGCAGGATCGCCGAATCAAGGCCGTACTGCAAAGCATAATGCAGGTACACCGAGTTCAGCACTTGCCGCGTGTACGGCGCCAAGCCGAACGAGCAGTTGGACAGGCCGACATGCGTCAGCGCGCCGGGCAACCCGGTCTTAATCATCCGGATGGCTTCAAACGTGGCGATGGCCGACTTGCGTGTCTGCTCTTGCCCGGTGGAGACGGGGAACACCAGCGGGTCGAACATCAGGTCCGAGGGCGGGATGCCGTACTCGTTCACGACGATGTCGTAAATCCGCTTCGCGACTTCGAACTTCCACTCGGCCGTGTCGGCCTGGCCCTTCTCGTCGATCGTCAGGGCCACAAGGGCGGCCCCGTACTTCCGGGCGAGGATCGTCTTCGGGTCGAGCGTCTTGCGGCCGTCTTCCAAGTTGATGCTGTTAATGATCGTCTTGCCGGAACACAACTTCAGCGCCGCCTCGATCACCGGCACTTCCGTGCTGTCGAGCATGAGCGGCTTGGTCAGCACCGCGTTGTAGCGCTTGATGACCTCTTTCATGTCCCGCACGCCGTCGCGGCCGACGTAATCGACGCACACGTCGAGGACGTGGACCCCTTCGCGCTCTTGCTCTCGCGCCATTTCCACCAAGCCGTGCCAATCGTCCTTTTCCAAGTGTTGCTTGAACTTACGAGACCCGTTCGTGTTGGTGCGCTCGCCGACCAAGAGCGGCTTTTGATCGACGACGAGTTCTTGCGCCGACTGCAGGCTGGACACGGCCGGCAAGTACGTCACTTTTCGGGCGGCCGGCTTCGCGCCGTGCAGGCGCTTGACCACGGCGGCCAGGTGTTCGGAACTCGTCCCGCAGCATCCGCCGATGACGCTGGCGCCGTACTCGTTGACGAACCGCGCCAGCCAGTCGGCCAGCCCGGCCGGGTCGAGCGGGAAGTACGTCTCGCCCGCGCGTGTTTCCGGCAGGCCGGCGTTCGGCAACACGCTGAGCCGCTTGCCGCTGTGTCGGCTCAGGTGCCGGATGTCGTCGTGCATCAGGTCCGGGCCGACGCCGCAGTTCATGCCGAGAATGTCGATCTCTTGGATCGGTTCCAGGGCGACGAGGGCCGCGGGGATGTCGGTCCCCGGGAGCATTTTCTTGTTCGCGTTGATAATGGTGAGTTGCACCATCAGCGGCAGCCGCACGCCGGCCCGCTTCATCTCCTCGACGGCGGTGATCGCCGCGCACTTGGCCTGCAACACGTCGAAGCACGTCTCGATCAGGATGGCATCGACGCGCTCTTCGATCATGACGCGGAATTGCCCGCGGTAGGCGTCGGCGAGTGTGTCGAAATCGACCCAGATGGCCGGGTCCGTGAGAGACGGCATTTTCGTGCCGGGCCCGACAGAGCCGACGACGAACCGCGGCCGGCCGGGCGTCGCGAATTCCGCGGCGGCCTCCTTCGCCAGACGGATGTTGCGGCGGTTGATGTCTTCGAGCTTGTCCGCGAGGCCGTACTCTTGCAAGCCGATGACGTTCGCGTTGAAGGTGTTGGTCTCGACGGCGTCGCACCCGGCGGCGAAAAAGCCGCGGTGAATCTCGCGGATCCAGTCGGGGTGGTTGTAGACGAGGACGTCCGACAGGCCCATCATCGTCTTGCCGTCCGCGCTGAAGCCCCAATCCTGTTCGGTGGGCTTGTAGCGGTGCAGGCTGGTCCCCATGCCGCCGTCGAGGATTAAGACGCGGTCGTCGAGCAGGCTCAGGAAATCAGCCGCCATGAGTGGTCATCGCTTCCGTCGGGGGCAAGGCGTGTCGCTATTAAGATGAGGATAAGACGGCAGGGGTTCGGCATCCAGTGGCCGGGCCGCTCCGCGAGGCGGGAATGTGGGAGAAAAAAATGGCCCCCGTAGGACCGTCCTGGTCCGCGGGGGGCCGGCGAGGCGAGGGGCGTCCGTGCCCCTTAAGCCTCCTTGCCGACTGGTCTCAGATCGCGGAGGGGGCGATGCCCCCCGACCCACGCTCGTCATTGGCGAATGCCTGGGGATGTCCGTTCCCCGGATGACCTGAGCCAGCGGTCCCAGTCCGCCGGCGGCGAGTCGCGGCCCCGGGTGGGGACACGCGGCAACGTCGCGGCAAAGCGTTTCGAGTCCGGCCCGTCAGGGCCGGCAAATGGGTAAGGTCTGCGAATGTCGTCAGCAGAGAGAAAAAATCACCGGACCGGGCGGCGAGTGCGGCGGTGACGGTGGGCCGGCCGGGAGAAGCCGGCGCCGGCGGAGGTCAAGCAAGCGAGGCTTTCGGGCCGGGCGGGCCCGTTGTCAGTCTTGCGAGGAGCCATTCTAAATCCCGTGTGAAGGGTATGGGCGACTAAGCGATTGCGAGATACTACATTGCCCCCGGGCGGTGTCAAGCGTTACTTATTCGGAATCGGCGGCACAATCCCCAAAGTCCTTGCGCTCAACGACCTTCCGCCGTCACGAAACTTTCACATGCACATGCTCTGATATGTTGATATGCACATGTCGCGGGACATGCCCGGCGGCCGCCCGGCGAACGCATCATGAATTGCTGATGCGTTCGCCGGGCCTTTCCCACACGTGGAATGCCGGGCGCCGTCGAAAATGCCCGACTTGTTCGGCTATTTTTTGAAGCGTCCGCTTCACGCGGCGACGACAAGGAAATGGCGACCGCCGTCAGTAGGTGACGGCCGGCGTGCGAAAAAGAATACTGCCCCCGCCTGTGCCGAGTGGAACGTTTTGTGGGAACCCGCATTGAAAGTGGAGACCTCCCGGCCGGATGTTTGGATCACCGCTGCGGGTCCGTCGCGAAGACGGCCGGCGGGCTTGCAGCACCAGTCGGATTATGAAAGGCCTCCCTCGGGTTTCACATCGGTTCGCCGCAAAATGTTCGTACCAATCTCGAACACCGCAGGGGTGCCCCAATGATAGCCGATTCGGCCGGGCCGGGCAAGTTGTCCTGTCCGCCCCCGGCCCGCCGTGGTATCCTTCTCAACGGGAGCGGCCCCACCCGCCCCCGCGCGGCCCCTCACATCTCGGGGCCGGCCGGCCTTACGTGGGGTCTTTTCTCATGCCGTTGATTTTGATCGCCGAGGACAGTCCGACCCAAGCCTTCCACTTCCGGCGGCTCGTCGAGAAG
>JAYUGD010000788.1:0-1326 GCA_043767785.1 Zavarzinella sp.
CTCTGTCTTTCCTCTGTGCTCTCTGTGTCCTCTGTGGTTCAAACTCTTCTGTTCCTCACGCCGGGACGCCGATGCGGACGAAGGTGTGGACGTGCGGGAGGACGCGGAAGTTCCAGACGATGCCGGGGCCTTCCAGGCGCCAGAACGTCCACGGCTGGCTCTTGGTCGGGCCGGAGCCTTCGTACTCTTCCGAGTAATACGCCATGTGGACCTTGTCCATGCCGCCGGTCTGCTTGATGATCGTCATCACCTCGGCGCCGTCCTGTTGCCGGAACGGCGACAGCAGCGTGTTCAGCACGGAGACGAGCAGTTCCTGTTGGTTCTTGGCCAAGTCGGCGTAGGCGATGCCGGGCCGGGCGCCGTCCTTGGTCAATTTGATGGAGTTGGCCCCTTCGCCGGGGTGCCCCTTGACGATGACGGCCTTCTCCCGCTGCTTGGGGTCGAGGGCGTTGAACGCCTCCATCGCCTTCGCGGACTGGTACGAGAAGACGTTCTTTTCGTTGTAGCCGGGGGGCGTGTGCCCGTAATAAATCGGGCCGCCGAAGGCCACGTTGCTCTCGCTGTCGCCATCGCAGCGGACGGTCAAGTGGTGCCCGGTGAACAGGAAGGCGAACTTGCCCTTGGCCGGGTCGCCGAAGATGTCGGCCCCGGTGTTCTCGAAGCTCTTGCTGGCGTCCCACGTGCCGGCCCGCGTGATCTGGTTCCAGCCCTTCTCGTCGGACGAGATGGCCCGCACGATCTTCTCGATCAGCTCCGTCTGCGGCTTCGTGTAGACCGCCTTCAGCGTCTTGTCCAAGGCCTTGTTCGGGTTCACCGACGCGCGGGCCGGGTGGTCCCACGGCTTGACGACGGCCTTCTTCTGGTCGTCCGTCAGCCCGGCGAACAGTTCCTTCACCAAGTCCTCGGCCATCGTGTTGACGACGCGCGGCATCGGCCCGCGTTCCGGCTTCGGGGACTCCGCGAACAGGCGGCCCGGGTTCAACAGCGAGCCGCCGGCGGCGACGGCGGCGCCCCCCATGGTCAGGCTCCGCACGAAGTCGCGGCGGTCCACGCCGCATTCGGGGCAATTCAGGTCTTTCTTGGCGGTCATCTCAGTCGGCTCCTGGAGAGTGGCGCGCGGGGTAACTCCCCGGCGGGTGCGGTGTGGTTAGATCGTACACCCTTGGACGGTCGCTTGGAAAGAAGAATTCGACCCGCGGGCGAAAAATGAGCGAGGGCTTTGGTTTTCACCCCGGAGGGGTGACAGCGATTAGAGCGGAGTTCAGAATGGTGTAGCGTCCGCGAACGGGTGCCGGCGTTTTACCTCACCCCCTAGCCCCCTCTCCG
>JAYUGD010000789.1:0-4059 GCA_043767785.1 Zavarzinella sp.
CTCGCCCTTGCGGCGCGGGTCCGGGTTCTTGCCGTAGTACGCGAAGGGCCAGCCGTAGAAGCCGCCTTCTTTCACGCTCGTCATGTAGTCCGGCACCAAGTCGTCGCCCAGACCGTCCCGCTCGTTCACGGCGGTCCAGAGCGCGCCCGTCATCGGTTCCCACGCCATGCCCACGGGGTTGCGCAGGCCGGAGGCGAACACCCGTTTTTCGGACCCGTCCAAATTCATTTCGTGGATCGCGGCCCGGTCCTTCTCTTCGTCAATGCCGTTCTCACCGTGGTCGCTGGCCGACCCGACGGAGACGTACAGCTTCGTGCCGTCCTTGTTGGCGACGACGTTGCGCGTCCAGTGGTTGTTGTACCCGCCCTTCGGGAGGTCCGCGACCTTCTTCCCCTCGGCCTCCATCTTCTGCTGGTCGGCCTTGTACGGGTACGCCATCACGGCGTCCGTGAGGCCGACGTACAGCGTGTCCTTCACCAGCGCCATGCCCATCGGCTGCCGCAACTTCTCCAGGAAGATCGTGCGGATGTCCGGGATGCCGTCCCCGTTGGCGTCCCGCAACAGCGTGATCTGCTGGGCCGTCGCCGGCTTCTCTTTCGCCGTCGGGTCACCTTCCTTGATGTTGGGCGGCACCGGCTCGATCGGCTTCTTCTTCGGCTTCGGGACGCCCCCGGACTGCGCCACCAACACGTCCCCGTTCGGCAGGACGTAAATCCAACGCGGGTTGGCGATGTCGCGGGCGAATATTTCCACTTTGAAGCCGGCCGGGGCCTTGGGCGTCTTGTCGGCGGGCCAGCCGATGACTTTGGCCCGCTTCTCCACGGACGGCGTGGCGAACGGGTCCGGCAACTTGGGCGCCTCCTGGGCGCCCGCGGCCCCCGTAAGGCCGAGGCCGGCGAGGGCGAAGAACAAACGACGAGCGGACGGCATGGGAGAATCTCCGGATCGAGGGATGCGCGGATTGGGTTCCTGTGCATCTATAGACGGAGGAGCGGAGAAGGGAAATGAGGCGGCGGAGAGAACTCGTCTCCCTTGACACCGTCACACCAACAATGCCTCAACGCATTGCCACTTCAATCACTCCGAACAAGAATGGACCGCCCGTTGATCTGGAGAAATCGCCCCCAATTGTGAAGGTCTGCCAGCCACTCTGCCATTGCGCGCGACCCATTCGCCCAATTCCGCCAAGATTGCGGATTTCCGGCTAGCAGTGGCCCGTCGCCCGGACTATCCCGTTGTAATGGCCCCCGCCGGATGAACCGCCTCTGACCACATGATGCGATGGCTCTTCGGGCCGGGGGGAGCCAAATTGGGCGGTGCCAGAGGGGTGCTTTTGAAAAGCATCTTGCCCAATACCATCTCGCAACCGCCCTCGCACTCGCCACCCCTGTGAAGCCGCGACGCGGAGGCTTTGCGCAGCGGAGCGCGGCCCGGAACCCGCCAAGTTCTTCCCCGTCGCGGGCATGACACCGTGAAGTCGGCGACGATCAGCGATAGGCTTGCGCGGGAAAGGCATATCGGCCGGAATGGTTTTGACTGTCGGCCGCGCGTCGGTTAGCCTGTCGGCGTAGGCCACGCGGCTAAGGCGTCATCGCCCGCCGGAAATTGACAGAACAAATTCTGTCCCCTTCATGTTCGGTGGCAGAGGGCTTCCGGGTGACGAGGGTTTTCGATACGCGGCTCGCAGCCATCCGGTGGGCCGACTTCGGCACCGCCTACGGGCCGGCCGTCAAGGTGCCGGACCAACTTCGGCGGCTCGCCAGCCCGGACGAACCGACCGCGCTGGCTGCCAGCCACGACCTGTGGTGCGGGCTGTGTCACCAGCACGCTTACGTCTCGTCAGCCGCCGTCCCCGCGCTGCCGATCATCCTAGGCGTGCTGGACGGGGCCGTTGAGCAACTGATGATCGAAATCCTCGATATCCTGCTCGGGTTCGCCGTCTGCACCAATCCGAGCTTCGAGCCTTCGCCGCTCGACTGGTTCGCCGAACTGCGGGAGGGGGTGGTCGCAGAACGACCCCGCTTGGAGCGGCTGGCCGCTCACCCGAACGCCGAGGTGGCGGACTTCGCGAGGCTCGTTCTAGAGGCGTTGGAGTATCCGCGGAGGGTGAAGAGCTAACGCCGGGGCATGGCACCATCGGTATTAAGTTAAGGATTAAACATCGACTCAGTAAGGAGTTATGGTCGGATTGTGAGGAAGTGCGGTATACACGGGGAATCCGCGAGCCGTGCGGGAATCCGGGGCTGACTGCTCGGTCACAGCCTTCGGATCATCCGTGAATCTCCCTCCGCAACCAGACCACAAATTATTACTCGGCATAGGCTTAATCCTTAACTTAATGCGTATGGGGCATGGCACCCGGCGAGCCCGGGCCGAAAGCCGGCCGGACATGTCTTGGGAAGTGGAGCGGATTTGGAAAAAAACGCTTGCGGTGACGGCGGAGGCCGGTGTAGAATCCACCCACATCCAAGCGGGAAGGGATCGAAACCCCATAGCCCGCCCAAGTCGCGGTGAGGCGGTTTCGTTCAACTGGAATCTATGCGAACCGGTCCGCTCCCCGGTCACCGACAACGGGTGCGAGACTATTGCGCGGACCGCTTCGCATAGATTCTTAAGCGTTCGGCAACAGCGATGCGGTACTTCCACGTCCGAGGTAGGCACTCCCGGCAGGCCGCCGTCATCGCGGCCGGCCCCGGCGTGGTTGACCTGGACCTTTGGGCCGACCTGGAAGGCCGCCGATCGGCCGACGGCTGGGCCCCGCCGCCGGCCAGCGCCGGCGACTTGGTCGATTGGCCCCCGTCCGACCTGCTCCCCCGACTGTGCTCAGCTCGGCTCCGGCGGGTACTGTCCGGCCTCGCCGACGGGCTGGTGTGGCTCCCGGTCGTGGTGGAGGCGGCGGCCGGTCCGGCCGATCTCGCCATCCTCCACTTCCAGGACTTCGCGGACCCGGTGGACCCGGCCCGGTCGGTGTATGCCGGCGGCCGGCTGCTGCGGGCCCACCTGTCGGCCGCCAAGGTCGCCGGCCGGCGGGTGTTCGCCCTCCACCCCCTGTCCCCGTCGGTCGTCGTGGACGCGGCAGTCCGGGAGGCCCTCACGGAGGCCAGGTGCACCGGGATCGAGTTCGAGCACTGCCCGTGCTCCTGAGTAGCAGCCGCCGAACCGTCTTATGCCCCATCCGACTTGAATAAAACGTAGCGATTCCGGGTACGCCTTTACTCACGACGTATGTCGCTGCGTTTATTCAATCCTGTCCGAGCTGATCGACCTACTCGCACGCCGCGCCGGGATGGTTCTTGCAACGGTGTCGCGCCCGCGGGAAACGAGCGGCGCCAAACAGCCTTACGGGGTCCGGCCGCGTCGCCTGCCGGTGACGCGGCGGTCGCGCCGAAGCGCGACGCCCTAGAAACCTCTCCGTGCCGACACGACGGTCACTCAAAGACGACGGCTCGATCCCCGAAGGGTGACGACTTCACGCTGGCGGGTCCGCGGGGAATCGAGACCCCGTCGGTCGTGGGTCCAGCCTTTGGCCGCATCGGCTCAGTTAGAGCATTTTCAGTCTCCGTGACGCGGCGTGGGACAGGTTTTTAACCTGTCCCGCCGCCATGTGAGTTGACCCGGCCGCCACACGGAATGGGGAGATAGGCGGGGTATTTTGCAGTTCCACTTTGTGGCGTCTCCGCCCGCCACGCGGCGGGACAGGTTAAAAACCTGTCCCACGCCGCCAGATTGAAATTGAAAATGCTCTAGTCGTTGACTCGTCGGTCGGGCCGCATCGGTCGACCGCGTCGCCGGGCGTGGCGGCGCTTGTTCTCGTTCGGGTTGATCTCGGCCATCCGGCCAGATGCCCACCGCTTTGCGCTTGTCGTTTTACACAAGTCGCCAGCTCGAATGCCGAGGCCGGTATTCGCCCCAACGGGGCGGAGGGAAATAGCCCGGGGCGGCTTCCGCCCCGGGACCACGAGTCACTCGCCAAAGGATTTGGCCCCAACGGGGCGCCGGTCGTTCACCCGGCGCCCCGTTGGGGCCAAGAATTGTTGGAAACGGTCGGCGTCCCCGGGG
>JAYUGD010000790.1:0-4050 GCA_043767785.1 Zavarzinella sp.
GTTCGAGGCCAAACAGGCCATCAGCCGTGAAGCGGTGCGAAAATACCTAAAAAAACCGCTCTACCGCCTCCCAAACTCGGCAACTGCGTAACTCCTATCCCAATCGAATTTCCGAGAAAGATTTTGCCGGCGCGTGACCCCACTGCTCCGCTCCGCTACACCCCGCTTCTCGGCTGCACGATCATTAGAGGTTGTCGTGAAAATGCCTGCCATCGGAGGGCGCCACTGCAACCGAATATTCCCCAGGCCGGCCGCCTGCTAGCCGGGAGTGGGCAATCGCGGTGGAATTCGCCAAATCGGTCGCGCGCAATGGCAGAGTGGCTGGCAGGGCTTCACAATTCCTTCACAATCGGGCTGACGGCGGTCGGATTCTCGCTTGCGTCGTCCCTCAAACGGGCATAAGATACCGGGAGATTGATCCCACCCCGGTTCCCGACCCAACTTTCCTTGGGAACCCCCTTTGGACCCCTCACGTTGCTGAGAGGTTAGTTCTCCATGATGCGTAGCGTCCTCGCAGTGTTGGCGGTGGCGGCTCCGGCGTGGGCCGAGGCGCCGTCGTTCCTCAACGACATTGTCCCCATGTTCACCCGGCAGGGGTGCAATCAAGGGTCGTGTCACGGCAAGGGGGCCGGTCAGAACGGGTTCCGGCTGTCGCTGCGCGGGTACGCCCCGGACATGGATCACCGCTCCATCACGCGCGAGTTCAACGGGCGGCGGCTGGAGATGGCCGACCCGGAAGCCAGCTTGATGCTGCGCAAGCCCATCGGCAGCGCCCCGCACGAAGGGGGCCGCGTGTTCGGGGCCGACAGCCGCGAGTACCGCGTTCTCTTGGATTGGATCAAGGCCGGCACCCCCGGCCCGGTCGAAGGCGAGGCGAAGCTGCTCAAACTGGAACTCTCCCCCGCCACGCGGACCATGAAAAAAGGGGACACGCAACAACTGCTGGCGACCGGCGAGTTCAGCGACGGCTCCCGCCGGGACGTGACGTGGCTGACCAAGTTCGACTCCAACGACCCCGGCCTGTTGAACGTGACGCCCGAAGGCTTGGTGAAGGCCCGCCGGTCCGGGGAGTCGTCCATCCGGGCGGCGTTCCAGACGGAAGTGGCCGTCGCCACGATGGCCATCCCGTATGAAGAGCCGGTCGATCCGACCCGCTTCGCCGCCAAGAATAATTTCATCGACGAACACGCCTTCGCCAAGTTGGCCGCGCTGAAGATCGAGCCGTCCGACCCCTGCACGGACGACGAATTCATCCGCCGCGTCTCCCTCGACGCGACCGGGTCTCTGCCGGCCGCCGACGAAGTGAAGGCGTTCCTGCAAGACCCGTCGCCGACCAAGCGGGCCAAGCTGATCGACCAAGTGCTGGACCGGCCCGAGTACGTCGATTACTGGGCGCTGATCCTCAGTGACCTGTTGCAGAACCGCAAGGAGCGCGACCACGATGTCCGCGGCACCAAGGGCGTGCGGCAAATGCACGAATGGGTCCGCAAACAGGTAGCCGCCAACAAGGGCTGGGACGAGATCGCCCGCAGCGTCCTCGGGGCGACCGGCAACACCACGGACAGCCCGGCCGTCGGCTACTACCTCGTCACCATCGGCGAGAATCGCGAGGCCGAGAAGAGCGAAGTGGTCGCCTCGGTGGCCCAGGCGTTTCTCGGCACGCGCATCGGCTGCGCCCAGTGCCACAACCACCCGCTCGAAAAGTACACGCAAGACGATTACTACCACTTCGCCGGGTTCTTCTCCCGCGTCCGGCTCGACCGCAAAGACCCCAAGACGGGCGACAGCGCCCTGAAGGTCTCCCACCCGGACCCGACCCAGAACGGCCGGCCCGTCGGCGTCAACCAGCCGCGCACCGGCAAGTTCATGAAGGCCCAGCCGCTGGACCGGCAGACGCTGGACGTCAAGCCAACCGCCGACCCGCGGGCGGCCCTGCTGGCGTGGATGACCGACTCGAAGAACGAACACTTCGCCGGGGCGATGACCAACCGCATCTGGAAGCACTATCTGGGCGTCGGCCTCGTCGAACCCGTGGACGACCTGCGGGCCACCAACCCGCCGACGAACATTCCGCTCTGGAAGGCCCTCGTCGGCGAGTTCGTCTCGCACAAATACGACATGAAGCACCTCATGCGGCAAATCCTGAACAGCCGCGTGTACCAACTCTCCAGCGCCACCCGGCCGGGCAACGAGACGGACACGAAATACTTCTCGCATTACTACGCCCGCCGCCTGCCGGCCGAGGTGATGCTCGACGCCATCTCGGCCGTCACCGGCGTCCCCGACAAGTTCCCCGGCTACCCCGCCGGCGTCCGGGCTGTGCAACTGCCCGACCCGAGCATGAACTCCTACTTCCTCGCCCTCTTCGGCCGCTCTGAGCGGGTGACGGCCTGCGCCTGCGAACGCAACGGCGAAGTGACCATGCCGCAACTGCTGCACCTGCAAAACGGCGACAACGTCGTGCAAAAAGTGAAGGCCCCCGACGGCCGCCTCGCCGAGTTAATGAAGAAACACGCCGACACCGACCTATTCATGGATGAGTTGTTCCTGACCGCTTTGGCCCGCACCCCGAACAAGGCCGAGCGCGACGCCGTCAAGAAACTGCTGGCCGAGGGCGACCCGCGGGAAGAAGTCTTCCGCGACCTGTGCTGGGCGATCCTGAACTCGAAGAACTTCGCGTTTAACCACTGATGGGGAGAACGACCATGACGCGACGACTGCCCCCGAAAGACCAGGAAATGCACGCAAAATTAGGTTGTGAAGCCTATGAGCGTTTCGTGCAACCAACTGTGCGCCCCGAAGATCACGGGAAGTATGCTGTCATTGATGTGCGGAGTGGCGACTTTGAAGTCGACGGTGATCGAATGGCGGCCACTGACCGTTTGAGGGGTCGGCGGCCTGACGGCGAGTTCTGGCTCTCCCGCATCGGTTTCTCAACGGTGGCCTCGCTTCACGGCGGAAGTTTCAAGCAATGATTCGTGGCAGAGTCACGGCCGATGCCCAAGCCGTCGTAACGTTGCACCTGCGCGGGCCGAGCGGCACTGCAGTCGATATTGAAGCGGTGGTTGACAGCGGATTCAACGACACGCTCACGATTCCGCCGGATCTCGTGGCCCGATTGGGACTGAATTTCGAGGAAACCGCGAAATTGACGATGGCGAATGGAGATAAGGGGATTTTCGACATGTACCAGGCTGAAATCCAGTGGAGAGGAGCTTGGCGGCGAACGGAAGTCTGGTCGGTCGGCGACGCCATTTTAATAGGAATGCGGTTGATGACCGGACACCGATTGGCAATCGACGTGATACCGGGCGGGGCGGTGGAGATCACCCCGTTATCGTAATGGAGCCGGGGGGAGACGTGGAGGCGACACAATGAATGAAATGCACATCCGGCCTCACGGGATTGACAAGGACGAAGTCGTGCGCCGGGGCCACGAGGTGTACGAGCGCGTGATCAAGCCCGTGACCCGGCCGGAAGACCACGGAAAGTTTTTCGCCGTGGATGTGATTAGCGAAGATTATGAAATCAACGAAGACGACCGGACGGCGTCGGACCTGTTGCGCCGTCGGCGGCCGGACGGGGCGAGGTATCTCGGACGTGTCGGCTACCCGACGACTTACACGATGAGAGGGTTTGGATGATTCGCGGGGCGGTCAACACCCGACGCGAAGCCGTCGTGACCCTTCGACTTCGGGGACCGACCGGAGCCGAAACGGACGCGGTCATCGTCATTGACACGGGGTTCAGCGACGAACTCACCTTGCCGATCAACACCGTCGCTTATTTGAGTTTGACGTTCAGAGAAGACGTTGACTTCATTCTTGCCGACGGGACGATTCGCACGTTTGGGACGTATGATGCTGAAGTGATGTGGGACGGCTCTTGGCGACAATTGGTCGTGACGTGTACCGGGAAATTGCCTTTACTCGGAACCCGCCTGTTGAAGGGCCACCAATTGTCAGTCACCTTCGAAGCGGGCGGAACCGTCGAACTCTCCCGGTTGCCGTGACGAGATTGGGATTGTGGAAGCGATTTGAAGACGCATAA
>JAYUGD010000791.1:0-4044 GCA_043767785.1 Zavarzinella sp.
TCGACTCCAATGCAAGCGCCAATCGCTTTAATTTGACGTTAAACGGGACCGCGTCTTCGGCGTAATGAGCGCGGCGGTGGCAGTTCGGGCACAAGGCGATGACGTGGGCGGGATCGTCAGGGCCGTCGTCGGCAAGTCGAGTCGTATGATGTGGTTCCAAGTACGGATCACCATTCGGTCTGTCGAACGGGGCTTCAAATCGGCAGGATTCGCATTGCCCGGCGGCCCGCCGCAGCACGTAGAGTTTAATCGCAACCGCTCTCGCTCGCGTGACGGTTTTTACGGCGTGTCCGGGCACGGATGACCGTGAACTCAACTCCGCGACCTTGCGCAATTCGTCAATATTGGCTTCGGCCAGCGCATGTTCGTCGAGATCGGGGAGCCGATGCTTTCGGCGCTTTGCAATTAATTGACGCACCTCGGCCGCGACATCCGCGTCGGGCGTCGTGATGCTGCGTGGGTAGCGTGCCCAAGTCAAACCCGGGACATGGCGCAGGATGGCGGCAAGCGAAATGGCAGGGTCGATCAGTTTGATGGCATCCAGCGCCGCGCCGTAACGATTCGGCCAATCATCTCTCGGCAGCGAGTGTGAGATGATCCGCGCCGTGGCGAAAAAGCCGTAGCCGGCAATAAAAATCACCGCATCGTCTCCGGGCTGCGATTCTCGCGGCGCAATCCATGACGGAACCGTGCCGCCCCTTGCGGCCAACCTTTCGATGTTCGCCTTGTCGCCGTTCTCGATGCCGCCTTGCACAATCCGGAGCGTCGGCAACCGTTTCATCAGACGCAATCTCCTTGGTGAACATGGGAATTACATGCGTTCGTGCCGACTCGCCCGGTCATTCTTCGTGTCCAGCGGGCCGCCGCATGTACGCCTCCACCGTGCCGTACACGGCCCCTTCGACGCCGCCTGGCGTGGCGTGGCTGATCAGACAGTCCCGTCCCAATTTGCTCGACCACCGGCCGTCGGACAACTGCCGCGCGGCGTGAGTCGGAATCCCCTGCTTGGCGTATACCGCCACTTTCTCAAACTCAATCTCGAAATCGCCGTGAGCACACGACCCATACCCGACCGTTCCCAACGCGGCGATCACCGCCGCGATTGTCAATTCGTCCGGCGTCGTTAACGGCCAATAGGCGTCCGGGTCCGCCGGCCACCACACGGCGTCTGTCACGCCCGCCGCCCACGCCACGCAGTTGTATCGCGGGTCAGCGGCGTTGACGACGGAGGCGTTGTCGGCGGCCAACTCAGGGAAAGCGGCCAAGATCACGGGCGGCAACACGGCGGCTACGCCATCCCGCGGGCGCGGCCCCACGCCAGCCAATGGCCCGCGGCGGCGGCCGGCCGGCCGTGGTCGCCGGGCGGCACGGGGTCTTCGCCCGTCAAGTCGCGCAGGGCGGCGAACCACGGGGCTGGGGCGTCCGCGAGGGCGGTCAGGATCAGCGGCACCGCCGCCGGCCCCAAATCAACGATGGCCCGGTACGCCGGGTGGTCCACGGCGGCGCTCGGGGACGACAGGAACCGCGTGGCCGCCTGCCATTCGGCGGCGAGGTCGCGGAATGTCGTGGCGATGGCCGGCGGGTCGGCTGTTGAAATGGTCATGCCGTTATTCTGGCGGTCGTGAACGCGATCTTCCACCCCAAAAGCGCGTCCGCTCCCCTGTTGCGGCGTTGCGGGAGTCGGGCCGGGGGTTTGAGGTTGCCTTTCGCGGCCGCCGTCCGTTGCTACAATACCCCCGACGACCCCAACCCAGTGGCGCCGATTGCCCCGCCGGAAACGAGACCCGTTTTGGACGCCGACCGTTTGCCCAGCCCGACGACTGCCAACGGCCGCCTCCCGGCGGGCGTGGACCAGGCGCGCATCCGGGCGGCCGTCCGGGAAATCCTCGCCGCCGTCGGCGAGGACCCGGACCGCGACGGCCTGTTGGAGACGCCGGCCCGCGTTGCCCGCATGTACGCCGAGGTCTTCGCCGGGCTGCAAGCCGACCCGCGCGTCCACTTGCAAAAGACGTTCGAGGTGGGCCACGAGGACATGGTCCTGCAAAAGGACATCGAGTTTTCCAGCTTCTGCGAACACCACCTGCTGCCGTTCACCGGGCGGGCGCACATCGCGTACATCCCCACCGGGCGCGTGGTCGGCCTGAGCAAACTGGCCCGCGTGGTGGAGGGCGTCGCCCGCAAGCCGCAGGTGCAGGAGCGGATGACGCAGGAGATCGCCGACCTGATGCAGGACGAGCTGACCCCGCGCGGCGTGCTGGTGCTGGTCGAGGCCAGCCACTCGTGCATGACGATCCGCGGGGTGCGCAAGCCCGGCACCGTCTGCGTGACCACCGCCGCCCGCGGCAGCTACCAGACCAACTCGGCCTCGCGCCAAGAAGTCCTGAGCCTGATTAACCACTACCGGCCCGGCGGCTGACGCACTCGCCCGCCGCCGACCGCAGGAATTCCCCTCCGTGGACACGCCGGCCCTCCGCCAACGGCTCCGCGACGACCTCCGCAAGCTCTTCCGCGGCGCCATCCACACCGACCCGCTCCGCTGTCGCCTGCACGCGGCCGACGCCAGCTTGTTCCGCGTGGAGCCGCTGGCGGTCGCCGAGCCGACGTCCGCCGAAGACGTTCAAGTGTTGGTGAAGTACGCCGGCGAGAAGGGCCTCCCGGTCATCCCGCGCGGCGGCGGGACGGGCACGGCCGGCGAATCCCTCGGGACCGGCATCGTCGTCGATTGTGCCGTTCACCTGCGGAGCATCCTCGAAGTCGGTGCGGACTTCGTCCGCGTCCAGCCGGGGGTCGTTCTCCAAGACCTCAACAACGAACTGCGCAAGGCCGGCCGGCGGTTCGCCGTGGACACCGCGAGCGCGACCGCTTGCACCCTCGGCGGCATGTGGGCGACCAACGCCTCCGGCAGCCGGGCCAACCTGCACGGCTCCACGCGCGACCATGTGACCGACCTTCACGTCGTGTGGGACGACGCTTCCGTGTCGTCCTCGCGCGTCCGTCCCAACCAACCGCGTCCGGCCGAGATCGCGGCGAACATGCGAGACTTGTTGAGTTCGCTCCCCGGCCCGCCGCCCCGCCGGCACCGCTTCGACCACGCGGGCTATTACCTTCCCGACCTGCCCGTCGATGATTTATCGCCGACGCTGATCGGCTCCGAGGGGACGCTCGGCCTGTTCACCGAGGGGACGCTGCGCACCGTCCCGCTGGCCGGCGGCGTGGCGGCGGCCCTGCTCGCGTTTCCGTCGGTGGAAGCGGCGTTGGAAGTCGGCCTGCGCATCAATGACCACGGCCCGGCCGCCTGCGAACTGCTCGACCGGCGGCTGATCGGCTTGGCCCGACGGCACTCCGAAGACGCGGCCAAGCTCATCTCGCCCGACGCCGAGGCCGTCATCCTCGTGGAGTTCGAGGCCGACAGCCCGGCCGACGCCCGCGCCCGCCTGCGACACCTGCTCGCAGACGTGGAACACCGCAGCGCCGGCGCCGTGTCGGCCGAGACCGCGGACGACGTTGACCGCCTGTGGGCCGTGCGCCGGGCGGCGATGCCGGCGCCGCACAAGCGGGCCGCCGGGCCGCGGCCGCTGCCGGGCGTGGAAGATGTCGGCGTGTTCCCCGACCGCTTGCCGGACCTGTGGGCTAAGGCCAAAGCGCTGTTCCGCCGGCAAGACATTCTTGTGACGACGGTGATGCACGTCGCCACCGGGCAAGTCCACTTCCGGCCGCTGCTGGACGCGGAGAACCCGGCCGACCTCGCCAAGCTCTGGCCCCTCGCCGAAGAGTTGCACGCCCTCGTCATCGAGTTGGGCGGGACCGTGTCGAGTCAGCACGGCGTCGGCCTGGCCCGCACGCCGTGGGTGGAGCGACAGGCCGGCGAGTTCTACCCCGCGTACCGGGACGTGAAGCGCATCTTCGACCCGCGCGGCCTGTTCAACCCCGGCAAGGTCATCGGCCCCGACCCGAGCAGACCGGCGTGGCCGCTGCGCCCGGCGACGGCTGTCGCGGAAGTCGCCCAGCCCCTTTCCCTGCTCGTGTGGAAGCCGGAAGAGCCGG
>JAYUGD010000792.1:0-1319 GCA_043767785.1 Zavarzinella sp.
CACTCGTGACGTACAATGGCGGTGTCTCCACCATAGCGCGGCCCGCGAATCCTGTCGCCCCCGCCGGCCGATTTTTGCACAAGCTCTCCGCGTGAGGACGGCCTTGCGGCGAAGCGGACCGATTTTTCGTGGGTTGAAGCGGACCTCACGCGGAGCGTGAGGAGTACATTTCAAACGCCGACCGTTGTCTGAGGGCCGCATGGCGAACGTCTTGGTGGACATCGGGAACTCCCGCCTGAAGTTTTGCCGGAGCGAGGGGGGCGAATTGCTCCTGCCAGTCCGCGGCGTCGGCCGGGACTCGTCGGTCACGTTCGACGACGTCGCCCGCGACTGGCATCTCGCCACCGGCACGCGCTGGGGCGTCGTCTCCACGGACCCCGCCAAGCTCAACGAATTCGTGACGTGGGCCGAGGCGAGAGGCGACGCGGTCGTCGCCGTCGATTCGCCGTGGCAAATTCCTCTCTCGGCGCAGGTGGACTTCCCCGAAAAAGTCGGCATGGACCGACTGTTGAACGCCCTCGCGGCCAAGCGGCGCTTGAAGCCGGGCGAGCCGGCCATCATCGCGGACGCCGGGTCGGCCGTCACCGTGGACTTGGTGGATGAAGCCGGCTTTTTCCAAGGCGGCGCCATTTTCCCCGGCCTGCACTTGATGGCCAAGGCCCTCAACGACTACACGGCCAAACTCCCGCTGATCGACCCGCGCGAGGAGCCGTCGGCCCGCCTGCCCGGCAAGAACACCGAGGCGGCCATGCGGCTCGGCGTCGTCCACGCCGTCGCCGGGGGCATCGACGCCCTTGTGCGGGAACTCGCCTCGCAGTGCGTGCAAACGCCCCGCCTGTTCCTGACCGGCGGCGACATGACGCCTCACCTCGCCGGCCTGATCCAAGCCCGTCACCAGTTCCCCAGCGAAGTCCGCCCGACGCTCACGCTCGAAGGTCTCCGGTTGGTGGCCGAGTCCCACTCGTGATTACCGCCGGCCGCCTCACGCCGCCGGGCACGGGGGCCATCGCCGTCGTCGCCGTGCGGGGCGCCGGGGCGTATGCGTTGCTCCGCACGCTCTTCTTCCCCGCCAACCGTAAGCGGCTTCCTGAAACGCTCGCGAATGGTTTCCGATTCGGCAACTTCGGAGACGAGTCCGGAGATGAGATCATCTTGGCCGTGAAATCCGCGGAGGAATGCGAGATTCACTCGCACGGCGGTTCGCGAGTCGTGGATTGGATTATGGCGCGGCTGGCTGCAAGCGGCGTGACGAAGACAGTTACTCAATTCATGTCGCCGGCGGGAGCAACCCCCCCCGGCCCCCCCTTGGCAGGGGGGGA
>JAYUGD010000793.1:0-1318 GCA_043767785.1 Zavarzinella sp.
GCGGGCTTCACGCCAAACTTCGCCGGCCTTTTTGGTGAGCGAGTGCTTGTTGCCGTCCCCCGCGCTCCACTCCGAAGCGTCGCGTCGCGGCTAAACAAAGTCACTACTCCCGCGGCGGGCGCGTCACGCGGATGATCTCCGAAATCTTCGCCCCGGCGGCGGCGTCCTGGATTTTCACGACGGCGTGCCACGGCACCTTCGGGTCGATCTCCATCGCCAGCGCCGAGTATTTGGTCTTCTCCATCCACTCCTTGAACTTGGCCTCGACGTCGTCCTCGGCCACCACTTCGTTCTCCACACGGTACACCAACTGGTCGTTCTCCATCTTGGCCGTCACGCGGATGGCGAACTTTTTGATGTCGTTGTCGGTCTTCTTCGGCCCCTGCGACTTTTCGCGTTCCGTCGGCGGCGGGGTGAACTCCTTGCGGAGTTGCTCGTAGGTGGCGGTCAGCATGAAGAAGATCAGCAACACCAAAGCCACGTCGATGAGCGGGTTGAAGTCGAGGCGGGTCTCGTCTTCCGGCGGCGGCGGGGGGGGCGGCTCGAAGTCGGCCATCGCGCCGGCGAAGACGGGGTGCAGTTCCAGCGGCTGCCATTCGGTCTCGCCGGGGCCGGTCACTTCGTCGGTCGGCTCCCAGATGCCTTCCTTCACGCCGTCGAGAATGTCCTCGGCCGACACGCCTTCCACGAACTCCGGGGAGCCTTGCGGCCGGACGTTGAACAGGTTCATTTCGGCTTCCCCCGCTCGTTCACTTCGACGGCGTACTCACTGATCTGCCCGGCCTGCACCCGCTTTTCGAGGGCCTTCAACACTTCCTCGACCACTTCGAACGGGATGTCGCCGTGGGCGGCGATGCGGACCTTGGGCGGGCTGGCGACGACCTTGAGCCACTCGTCCAGTTTCAGTTTCAAATCCACGTCGCCGGCCAGATTGTCGAAGTCCGGCGTCGGGTCTTTGGTCCCCTCGCCGAGGGCGTAGATGTGCCGGCCGTCGCGAAGGTCGATGTCCACGCGGAGCGTGCCGGGGTCGGCGTTGAGCGTCGTGCCGTTCTGCATGTCGGGGACGCTAATGCGGGAGATGGAGGCCACGGTCGCGGTCAGCATGAAGAAGATCAGCAGCACGAGCGACACGTCGATCAACGGGATCATGTCCACGTCGTCGTCTTCGTCCTCGTGGCTCTTCTTCCAGTCGAAGTCCATCTCCACGGGCAAGAGGGCGGTGGCGGCGTCCTGCGGGCGTTGTTCTTCGGGCTGCGAGAAGTACGCCTGGAAGGCGACGACGCTGCCGAGGAGGAACCAGTCGCCCGTGCCGGACGGC
>JAYUGD010000794.1:0-4030 GCA_043767785.1 Zavarzinella sp.
GCCGCCGCCCTGCGGCGGCTGGCCCCGCAGCCGGCCGCGTTCAGCCGGGACGCCCTGCTGTTCAACGCAGGGAAGGCGGCCGCCGTCCCGCGCGTGCCGGCGTGGGCGTGGCCGACGGCGACCGGGCTGTTCGCCGGCGTGTCGCTCGTGCTGGGCGCGTTTTTGCTGTCCCCGGCCGAGCCGGGCGTGCAGTATGTGACCGTGCCGCAGACGGTGTACGTGGACCGCGTCGTCGAAGTCCGCGTGCCGGCGCCGGCCTCCGCGTCGGCGACGGCCGAAATGGCCCAAGAAGAAACCGGCCCGGACAGCGCCGAGGCCCGCCGCATGTGGCAAGTCCGCCGAGAAGTGTTGCGCTGGGGCGTCGAGATGCTGCCCAAGTCGAAGGCGTCCGCGGGGCCGGTGTCCCCGCCGCGGGACGTCCAGCGGGGGTCGTTCGCCCCGCCCGGCTCGTTCGCCATCCCCGGCTTGCCGGCCCCCAAGAAAAAGTACACCCCGTCGGCCTTCGAGGAGGAGTTGGAATGACATCGCGTGTCTTGGCCGCCGCCCTGCTGTTCACGGCCGCGGTCGCCGCCCAAACGAAATTGAAGGAAGGCTTGGCCGGGAACGCGCCGCCCGGCCCGCCGGTCGCGGAGCCTACGGAGACGGTGTACGCCCTGACGCTCAAGGCCGTCGGCCCGCCGGCGCCGGCCCTGAAGTACGAATTGCTGGTCAACCCCCGTGACACCACGCGGGCCAACGCCGCCCTGCTCTACCACCGGGCGATTCACCTGATGGCGGAGAACCGCAAGCCCGGCAAAGAGGGGGGCGACGAGCGCCAGCGAATCGACCAACTGTTTGAAAAGCCGACGAAGGACATCCCGGCGGCGGACCTGCGGGCGTATCTGAAGCCGTTCGGCAGCGCGCTGCGCGAGGCCGAAGCCGCCGCCAAGTGTCGGGACTGCGACTGGGGCTTGGGCGACCGCCTCACGGCGGAGGGGATCGCCGTGTTGATCCCGGAGATTCAAAAAATGCGGGAGTTGGCGTTCCTGCTGAAAGTGCGCTGCCGGCTGCACGTGCTCGAGGGGAACACGGCCGGCGCCCTGCGCGATGTCCAGACCGGGCTGACGATGGCCAAGCACGTCAGCCGGTCGGAGATGCTCATCAGTTATTTGGTGGGCAGCGCCGTCGCGGCCATCATGTTGAACGAGTTGAACGTCGTTCTGGAGGCACCCGGCTGCCCGAACGTCTATTGGGGGCTGACGGCCCTCCCTCGCCCATTTCTACCGATGGACGCGGCGGTGGAAGGGGAGATGCGCAGCATGGACAGCATGATTGGCTTGCCGGCGAACGTGGAAGAGCCAATGACTCCGGACCAAGCGCGAATGGCCTTGGACGCCGTGTGGGCGAAGATGACGCGCCTGTCCGACGACTTGGGGGCGCCCGGCTTGCCGGGGATGAAGCTCAACGACTCCCGGATGTTCTTGGCCGGGTACGTCACCCTCACGCATCCGGCCGCGAGAAAGAGCCTGTTGGCGGCCGGCAAGACGGAGGCGGAGGTGGCCGCCATGCCCGCGGCACAAGTGGTGCTGCTCGACTCCGCCATCCGATACCGCAACCTGCGGGACCAGTACATGATGTGGCTGACGAAGCCATACGAGGAGGGCGCCAAGGGGCTGAAGACGTTCGACGAGAGCTTCAAGAAGCTGAAGGAGAAGCCGGACTACCTGAACGTCATGCTCGGCCTGTTGATGCCGGCGGTGCAAAAGGTGTACGACGTGCAGTGGCGGACGGAGCGCCGCGTCGCCTCCCTGCGCGTCGTGGAGGCCGTCCGGCTGCACGCCGCCGCGACCGGCAAGGCCCCGGCCAAACTGGAGGACATCACGGCCGTCCCCGTCCCGAATGACCCCGTGACCGGCAAGCAGTTCGCTTACGCAATGACCGACGCCGGCTTTACCGTCGCCGTCGGCGCGCCGCCCGGCCAGCAACCGAACCGGGGAAATGCCTGGAAGTTTCAAATCACGTGGGCCAAGTAACCGGAGCCGCCGCCATGATGACCCGAACCCTGTTGCTCGCCCTCGCGGTCGCCGGCCCGTTGGCGGCTCAAGACGCGCCGAAGGCCCCCGCGTTCGCCGATACCGTGGCGCCCTTCATCGACGAGCACACGCTCGTCGTCGCCCGCGTGGACGCATCGCGAATTCGGCCCGAGTCGCTCCCCGGCCTCATGACGATTTTGGGCGCCACCGACGAGGAGGCCGCCGTTGCCCTCACCGAGGTCAAGGCGTGGCTGGCCGAGTTCACCAAGAAAGGCGGCCGGGACGTGTTCGTGACCTATGGCGCCGCGGACTTCCCGAACCTGCCGGTTCTGCTCATCCCCATTGGGGAGTCCCCGGAGGAGCGGAAGGATTTGGGCGAACTGGTGAAACTCCCGTTCGGCGACGACCCGGACGTGGCCGTCGAGAAAATCCACGGGTGCATGGCCGTCGGCAAGAAGGGCGCGCTGGCCGCGCTGAAAACCCGCAAGGCGGTCAAGCGGTTCGACCTGCTCGAAGCACTGGAGACCGGGAAGGAAGACGTGGTGCAAATCGTCCTCGCCATGCCCGAGGACGCGAAAAAGATTTACGAGCAGATTGCCCCGCTCCTGCCGGACGAACTCGGCGGCGGGAGCATCATCAAGTTCACGCGCGGGGTGAAGTGGATGGCCCTGACGGTCGGCCCGGCCCCCGGCCTCACGGCCCGCTGGACGGTGGCGACCGCCACCCCGGACGCCTTCAAGGACGTAGGGGCGTTGCAAGCCACGCTCCGCAAGATGGGGGGAAAGATGCTCGCGGACAGCCTGCCGCCGGCGGCCGACGCCCTGCGGCCGAAACTGGAAAAGGCGTTCGCCGCCGTCACCGCCAAGGACGACGGGATGAACAAGATTTTGGAGTGGGAACTCGGCCCGGCCCTCAAGGAATTCAAGAAAGACCTGCCGGCCGCCGCGCCCGAGGCGGCTGACCGCTTGCGCAGCATGAACAACCTCAAGCAACTCGTCCTCGCCCTGCACGGCTACCACGACGTGTACGGCCATTTCCCGGCCGACATCCGCGACAAGGACGGCAAGCCCCTCCTGAGCTGGCGGGTGCAAATCCTGCCGTTCATCGAGCAGGACGCCCTGTTCAAGAAGTTCAAGCTGGACGAGGCGTGGGACGGCCCGAACAACAAGCAGTTGGCGAAAATGACGATCAAAGTCTTCATGAGTCCGCGGCAGAAGACCGCCGAGAAGCACCTGACGACGTACTTGGCCCCCCTCGGCAAAGGCTTCGCGTGGGACGACCCGAAGGGCGTGAAAATCACGGACATCGCGGACGGCACCTCGAACACGATCCTTCTTTTAGAAGCGGACGACGAGGCGGCGGTGCCGTGGGCGAAGCCGGGCGACCTGACGATCGAGCCGGAGCGGCCGCTGAAGAACTTGCTCGGCCACTACGCGGGCAGTTTCAACGCGGCCTTCGCCGACGGCTCCGTGCGGTTCTTCAAGAAGACGCTGCCGGCCGAGACCCTCAAGGCGTACCTCACCCGCAACGGCGGCGAGGTGATCCAAGAGGAGAACGACAAGCTCCCGCGCCCCAAGACGCCGCCCCCGAAGTGAGGCGGCCTCGCGGAGGGACGCCGGACGGTCGGGGGCCTATCATGGGGGCATCATGATTACCCCGGAAATGCTCGACATCCTGCGCTGCCCCATCGACCCGAAGCGCGAGGCGCGACTCGTCGTCGAAGACGGGGACACCAAGCTGCTCTGCGGCCGCTGCCGCGTGCAATTCAAAATCCGCGAGGGCTTCCCGTCCCTGCTCACCGAAGAGGCGACGCTGCCCGAGGGGGCGAGTAATTTGCGCGAGTTGCCGTGCCACCCGACGCGGCAATAAACGGCACGCGGCCAAGAATGATGCCACCGATGGTCGGCCCCTTGTACTCCTCACGCGGAGAGCTTGTGCAAAAATCGGCCGGCGGGGGCGACAGGATTCGCGGGCCGCGCTATGGTGGAGACACCGCCATTGTACGTCACGAGTGTGCC
>JAYUGD010000795.1:0-4028 GCA_043767785.1 Zavarzinella sp.
TTTGCCTCTTTGCGAACTTTGCGTGAAACGCCTTTCTCTTCTTCACCCGCCCCGCCGTTTTGCTTCCTCCGTCAATTCCAGAAAATGCCCCTCGGCCCCGCGGTCGTTCTTGCTGCGGGCCAGCGCCAGACCGGCGGTGATGAACTCCATCGCCTTCGTGCCCATTCCCTTCCCCAACATCGCCTCGGCGGCGGGGCCGTAGAAGCTCAACTCGTTGGGCAATGCCTCGACGGCCTTCTTGAAAAAGTCGTACGCCTCGTCCGTCTTCCCGCCTCGGGCGAGGGCTTGCCCTTTCATGACGACAAACTGGATGGACCGCTTCGCCGCATTCGTCGTGGCGTCAGCCTCGGCGGCTTCGTTCAACAGTTCCATCACACGGGCGTGGTCCCCGTCGTGCCGGGCCAGCGTCATCAAGTGCTGGAAAAACGGGTAGCGGTCAACCAACTGCGGCAGGTGCGTCGCGGCCTTGGCGAACTTGCCGGCCAGGTCCGGTGCATCCAACCGCAAGGCCGCTTGGAAGGCACTGGTCAACTGGGTCGGCGTCAGGGCGACAATGTCGAGCGTGCCCAAGCTGGCCACGTCGATGGTGTCGAAGTCGAGGCCGCCGCCGGGGGCGACCCCGGCGAGGCCGAGTTTCTTGCGCAGGCGGTCGAAGTCGTAGGGGAGTTCTTTTTTCATCTCGTCGGTCGGGTCCATCCCGCCGTAGAAGCTCTCTTCGATGTATTTGATGATGCCGCCGAGCCGCTTCTTCAGCGTCGGGTGCGTGGCAGCGTCCAGCGGCGTGCCGCCGTTGAGCGATTGCAGCGGCCGCTTGAGCCAATCGTCCTCGAAGAAGGCGCGGGCGGCGTCCTCCCGCTTGGTGCGCACCAGTTCCGGCGGCGTGTCCGCTTGCAGCGGGAACACGGTCAGGTCGGCCAGCACGTCCCCGACGTTGGACGTGCCGAGTTCGTAGTGCGGATCCGTGACGGCCTTGCCCACGGCCGCTTGGATTTCCTTCACCAGCGCGTCGGCCTTCTCCCGCGAGGGGTGCCAAATCCGCACCAAGTCCTTGTCCAGCACGAAGAACGCCTGCAACCGCCCGAAGCGCGGGCCGGCGTCTACGCCCAAGAGGGCCGGCTTTTCGAGGACCATCGCGCTGAGCGTGTGGTTTTCCTCATCCGAGTCCAAGACGATCAGCCGGTCGCTGTTGGCGATCGCCGAGAACCATTTGGAGAAGCCCGGGCCGTCTTGCACCTTCATGTAGTAGCGGTGTTCGGTGAAGTCGGAGACGTTTTCCAGCCCCCGGCCGGTCCGCAGGACTTCGGCCAGCGTGACCGCCTCGACTTGTTCCGGCTCCGACTCCGAAAGTTCGGCCGCCTTGACGAGCGCGTCCAACCCCTTGCGGTTGTCCCCCAGCCACGCCCGCACCAAGCCGAGGTTGAACTGGGCTGCCGACGAATCCGGCAATTGCGAGACGACCGCCTCCAGAGCCTTCGCGGCTTCCGTCCACCGGCCCTCTGTGGCGGTCTTCAGCGGTTCCACCAAGGCGGCCCGCTCGGCGTCGGCCGTCCCCGGCCGGAACTGGTATTCCCGGCGGATGGCCGGCAGCAACCGAGACTCGGCCCCGAAGACGGCCTCGTAATTCGTGCGGAGTTCCTGATTCTCCGGCATCCCGGCGAGGGCCTTCCGCATGGCGGCGATGGACGCCACCGGGCGGTTTTCTTGCAGGTCGAGTTGGGCGATGCGGGAGTTCACCTCGGCGATCATCGGCTTGGCCGCCGCCGGGAACCGCTCAGCCGCCCGCCGGAACAGCAACAGCGCCCCGGTGGTCTCGCCTTCATCCAGGCGGAACATGCCCTTCATGAAATTGGCGAAGGGGAGGTCCGGGTCGAGCTTCAGCGCCTGCTCGACGGCCTTCTCGGCTTCGGGCCGGTCCTCGATTCGGGCCAGAAAGTCGGCCCGGTAGCACCACGCCTGCGGGATTTGGGCAAACTTTGTGGTCAGTTGGTCGATTGTTCCCCGGGCCGTGGCCTTCTGGTTCGTCTCGTGCTGTTCGAGGGCCTTGATGAACAGCGGATAATACGCCGAGCAGCACCACTTGAACTGCTTGCCGCTCCCGCAGGGGCACAACGCATACGGGGCATACGGCTGGACGCTCATGGCGCTTCTCGGGTCAGACGGCCCCGGCGCCCGGAATTGAGTGCTAGGGTTACAGATGGAACAGGATAGGGATTAGGTTCCCGATGAAAAACTCCCGCTCCCGTGTTGACCGGGGGGAAATTTCAAATTAGGCTGTAGGTAACGAGTTGCGTTTCATCCGGGCTGTGCGGAACCGGCAAAGATTGCCCATCTTACCTGACTGATACGAGCGGACGTGGTTGGCGAATTAAACGTGTCTGCGGCCAGACTTGCGGCCGCGGACGGAAGGATCACGGAAAAATGGTCAGTTCTGAGCTTGGCGCCTGCGAGTGGTTTGTGTGGGATCTCCGCCGCAGCGGCCTCATCGAACGCGGCCACCTCGACCAAGTCGTGGGTGAGTTCCTGAAGCGGAACCCGCGGGCCGAGCCGCCGGCCTTGGCGGACTTCTTGGTCAGCCAAAACGTCCTCAGCCCCTTCCAAGCGGAACGCATCCTGCAAGGGAAGACCCAAGGCCTCGTCCTCGGGCCGTACCTGCTGATCGACTCCATTGGGTCGGGCAGCATGGGCCAAGTGTTCAAGGCCTCGTCCAAGACGGACAACCAACTGTTCGCGGTGAAGGTTCTGCCCCGCCGCAGCATGTGGAACGTCCGCCTCGCCCGGCGCCAAGTCCGGGCGTTCTCCCAGTTCACCCACCCGGCCGTCGTGCCGTTCATCGACGTGGGCACGTCCGGCGGGCAGCACTACCTCGTGTGGCCGCTCGTCCAGGGCGAGCCGCTCGAACTCAAGGTTCAGCGCGAGGGCCGCATCGCCCCGGACGCCGCCGCCCAAATCTTCACCGACGTGGCCCAAGGGCTGGCCATCGCCCACCAGAACGGCCTGTTCCACGGCCTCATCAAGCCATCGAACATCATGGTGACGCCGGACACCCACGGCAAATTGCTCGACTTCGGCATCGGCTCCCTCTTGGTGGAGAACGAGAACGAGTCGCTGGTGGACACCATGTCCACCGCCAACACGCTGACGAGCGGGCTGGACTGCTCCAGCCCCGAAAGCATCATGGAGCCGACGACGCGCACGCCGGCGGGCGACCAGTACAGCCTCGGGTGCGTGCTGTACTACGCCCTCGCGGGCCGGTACCCGTTCCCGGACGGCACGGCCGTCGAAAAGATGATGGCCCACCAGTTCAAGCAGCCGGCCTCGCTGCGGGACGTGGCCCCGAACGTGCCGGAAGGCATGGTCGCCGTCGTCGAGCGGCTGATGCAAAAGTCCCCGGAGAGCCGGTACTCCGCGACGGACGAACTGGTGGAAGCCCTCCAGTCGTTCGCCCACACCGCCCACACGGCCCACACGGCCCCGCGGCCGACGAGCCAAAGCGCTCACGGCTCCTTGCGGTCGAACCCGTTGCCGTCCGCGACGCGCGGCTCGGTCCACATGCCGCCCAAGCCGAGTTACCCGCCGGCGGTGATGGCGCCGATGGCGAACCCGCCGCTGTCCCAAATGCCGATCCCGCCGGCCCCGGTCCAACCGGGCGTGCCGCTGCCGGGTTACACGGGCCAAGGGTCCTTCCCCGGCTTCTCGGCCCCGCCGGCCCCGATTCCCGGGTCGCACTTCGGCACCCCTATATTGCCGACGCGGGCTTCGACGTCCCCACGCGGCGGCCTCGCGGCCGCAGGTGTCGGGTACGCGGCCGAGCCGATGGTCGCGGAGCCGGTGATGCATGCATTCCCCGCCGCCCCGGTCGCCCATTCGCTCCCGGCCATCGCGCCGGACGCTCAGACGCCGGCCGGCCGGGTCAAAGACCTGCCGACGCCGACCAACATGAACTGGAGCGAGCCGGTCAAGACGCCGGTCGTCGGCCCATTCCTGATCTTCTTGGTGGCCGCCCTCGTGACCGCGATGGTCTACCTGAT
>JAYUGD010000796.1:0-4023 GCA_043767785.1 Zavarzinella sp.
CTTTTCGCGGAGCGAAAAGATTGGCCGTCTCCCCGCGGACGACCGGCCTCTCGGGCGGGACGCCCGCCTTTTCGCGGAGCGAAAAGCGACGATGCTCCGCGGCCAGCGCCCTTGTCCGATTGCACGGCGATTCATTGACCGCTAACGACCGGACCGCCGGGACGGGAACATTTAGCGCCGGCAACACGTCATCGGCTTCATGGCGAACACCGCCCGGAAGTGCGGCCAGTAGATGCCGACCAAGACGAAGCACAGGACCGTCAGGACAAGGCCCGGCCCGACGGGCTGCTTCGCGATGTAGATGTCGAAAAGCAAGATGTTCACGCACACGGGCGTCAGGAGGGTGATGCCGACGCCGACAAACAGCCCCGTGAGCAGTAACAACCCGCCGACGGTCTCCAACACCTTCACCACGGTCATGTATCCCCCGCCGACGTGGCTCATGTACCCTTTCACACCCTCCGGCATGGCTTCCGCTTGCGCGCTCATGTCCAGGAAATTCAGAAAGTGGTTCAGCCCGAGGACGAAGAACGCCAGCCCGACCAGCGTGCGGATGATGATGCCGGCCCATTTCATGCGCGTGTCTCCGTGTGTTTGTGGCGTGCGATTGGGTTGGTATACTGAGAGTCAAGTCCGGTCCTTACATCGCCCGTGATCCGAGAGTGACCGACATGAGCGCAGTTCTTGAAATGCCCGACGTGGCCGGCCCGCCGGTGCCGCGCCTGCTAACAGCGGCCGATTTGGACGCCCTGCCCGACTGCCTGCCGTCCGGGCCGGTGAAATACGAACTCCATCATGGGGTATTGAAGATCATGGCCCCTCCGGGATTCATTCACGGCCTCACGCAACTCCGTTTCGGCCGCAGTTTCGCTCAGAAATGCGAAGACACGGGTCTCGGAATGGCCACCGGCGAAGTCGGCCTCATTCTAGGCCGGAATCCGGACCATGTGTTGGGCCCCGATGCGTGCTTCATCCTCAACGCCTCTCTGCCCGTCCGTCTATCGAAAGAAGGCTACCTCGAAACGATCCCCGAACTCGTCGTTGAAGTCCGCAGCAAGAACGACACGATGGCCGAACTCCAAGTCAAGGCAGCCGAGTATTTGCGGGCCGGCGTGCGAGTGGTGTTGGTGTCTGATTTCGCTACGCTGAGGGTGATCGCTTACCGGGACGGCCAAGCCCCGCAGGTGTTCGGCCCGGGCGATGAACTTACGGTGCCGGACTTGCTGCCCGGCTTCGCCGTCCCGGTCCGATCCTTGTTTTTGTAATGAGTGTATTGTCCCCCTGAGTCCCCCCATGTCGTTGCCATACAAGATCGTCGTCGGCCTCGAAGTCCACGTCCAACTGCTCACGAACACCAAGCTGTTTTGCGGGTGTTCCACCAAGTTCGGCTCCCCGCCCAATTCGCAGACGTGCCCCGTGTGCCTCGGCATGCCGGGGACGCTGCCGGTGATGAACCGCAAGGCGTTCGACCTCTCCCTGCGCGCGGCCCTGGCGCTGAATTGCTCCATCGCCGAGTTCACCAAGTGGGACCGCAAGAACTACTACTACCCGGACTTGCCAAAGAACTTCCAGATCAGCCAGTACGACCTGCCGTTCAGTTCCGAGGGCTTCTTGGAAATCAACGCGGCGGCCGACCTGAAGAAAGAGTACACGCCCAAACGCATCGGCATCTTCCGGGCGCACCTCGAAGAGGACGCCGGCAAGAACACGCACGACGAGTCCGGCCGCGGGGCCGACTCCAAGGTAGACCTGAACCGCACCGGCACGCCGCTCCTGGAGATCGTCAGCAAGCCGGACATCAACAGCCCGGAGGAGGCGAAAGCCTACCTCGAAGAAGTCCGGCTGATGCTCCGCGAGATCGGCGTCTCCGACTGCGAGATGCAAGAGGGCAGTCTGCGCTGCGACGCCAACGTGAACATCCACGTCCCGTATGAGGGGGGCATTGCCGCCACGCCGCTCGTGGAAGTGAAGAATCTCAACAGCATCTCCAGCGTTGGCCTTGCGATCTCACACGAAGCCGAACGGCAGTACGCCGAGTTCCAAAAAGACCCGGTCAACTACCGCATCCAAAAGGTGAACAAGACGACGGCCGGGTGGAACGCCGTGAAAGGCGTGACCGTCGTGCAACGACACAAGGAAGAGGCGGCCGATTACCGTTACTTCCCCGAGCCGGACTTGGTGCCAGTGGTGGTGACGCCGTCCGAGGTGCAGGCGGCCAAGATGGCGATGGGCGAACTCCCGGCCGACCAGCGAAGGCGGTTGCAGGCCGCCCCGTTCAACCTGACGCAGTACGACTCCCAGGTGCTGACGGCCAAGGGCCGCCGGATGGTGTCGTACTACGAGGAAGTGACCGCGGCCGTCGGCGACGGCAAACAGGTCATCAACCGCATGAGCGACCTGGTGATGGGCGCCCTGAACGAGCGCAAGGAAGAGATCGACCAGTTCCCGATCACCGCCCCGACCTTCTCGGACTTCCTGAAGAAGACCGCCAGCATCAATCAGCAAGACCGCCGCGACGTGTTCAACCACATGCTGGAACACGGCACGGACGCCGCCGCCGCGCTGACGGCCCTGGGTATCAAGACCGACTTCGACGAGTCGGCCCTGCTCACCGCCGTGCTGGAAGCCATCGCCGCCAACGGCCCAGCCGTGGAAGACTTCAAGAAGGGCAAGACCGCCGCCGCCAATCGCATCAAGGGCCACGTGATGAAGACCCAAAAAGGCGCCCCGAACGACGTGGTGCAACGGCTGTTGGACGCGGAACTGGCGAAGCTGATGTCTTAAAGAGAAGACATTTATAGCCACGGATCGAACACGGATGAAACACGGAAGAGAAGAACTTAACCACAGAGGCCACAGAGGCCACAGAGGAAAGCCGAGAAGAGAGAAGACATTTTCATAATGCCTTTTCTCTGTTTTGACTTTCTCTGTGCTCTCTGTGCTCTCTGTGGTTAAGTTCTTTTCTTCTGACTTTATCCGTGGTTCATCCGTGTTCGATCCGTGGCTAAAAAATGTCTTTCCCCCCACCCGCTCCGTCCGCTTGTCTCCCCCGCCGGCCCCGAATATCATTCCTGTTTGCCCGAAATCCACCAACCGTGTGAAGTTCCATGTCGATTGACAAATCCCTGAAGCGCAAGTCCGGCGGGTCCACGAACCGCAGCGTGCTGACGCGGGCCGAGCGCATCTCCACCCTGAAGGACGCGGACAAGTGGACGGACGGCCAAAGCCCGTTCGGCCTGCCGAAAGTCCGCGTCATGAAGATCGTCCTGAAGAAGGCCAAGAAGGAAAAGACCGACGAAGAAGCCGCCCCGGCCAAGAAGAAGTGACACCGGGTTTGGTGAGCCGAGCGGCGTCAGCCGCCGGGTGATTGACACGGTGACAAGACCGCGCGACTTGCACCGTGTCCGCGTTTTCAATTCCGCAATCCGAAATCCGCAATCCGAAATTCCCGGATGGTCCGCACCTATCTGGCCCTCGGCGGCAACCTCGGGGACCGGCAGCGGTTTCTCGACGAGGCCGTCCTGCGCCTGCGGGCCGTGCCGGGGCTAACCGTCCGCCGCGTGTCCCAGTATTACGAGACGGCCCCCGTGGGCGGGCCGGCCGGGGCCGGGGCGTACCTGAACGCGGTGGCCGAGGCCGACACGCAACTCTCGCCGGAACACCTGCTGGCCGCCATTCTGGAAGTCGAACGGCTTTTGGGCCGCTTGCGTTCGGAGCCGAACGCCCCCCGGACACTCGACCTTGATGTGATCCTTTACGGAAACATCGTG
This sequence comes from Zavarzinella sp., assembly GCA_043767785.1. GTDB lineage: Bacteria > Planctomycetota > Planctomycetia > Gemmatales > Gemmataceae > Zavarzinella. The sequence continues at coordinate 3,771 of JAYUGD010000796.1, forward strand.
CGATCTGGCCCCGACCCCATTGTGCCGCACCCGCGGATGCACCAACGGCGGTTTGTGTTGGAACCGCTCGCCGAACTCGTCCCCGACTTGGTTCACCCCAGTCTCGGCAAAACCATCGGCGAGCTGCTCAAGGAATTGCCGGCGGACGACTTCCCCGCCAAGCCCGTCCCGCGCCGAGAGCCGGCTTCCGCGCGGGAACTCGCCGGCCTGCGGGCCTTGGTGACGGGGTCAACGAGCGGGATTGGCAAAGCCA
>JAYUGD010000797.1:0-4020 GCA_043767785.1 Zavarzinella sp.
TTTGCGAGCTTTGCTTCTTTGCGAACTTTGCGTGAAACTCTTCTCTTGCGTTTCGAATGAAACTCTTGTCTTCGCTTCTACGGGCAGCCCACATGCGGAAAATCACGGACCTCGCGGCGGACATCCGAGCCGGCAACCTCGCCATCTCGGACTTGTTGGATCAGTGCCTCGCCCGCATCGACGCGGCCGAGGAGCGCACCCAAGCGTGGGTGACGGTGGACGCGGACGGCGCCCGCCGGCAGGCCCAGCGCCTCGCGGACGAACTCCTGCACGGCCACGACCGCGGCCCACTGCACGGCATCCCCGTCGGCGTGAAAGACATCATCGACGTGGCCGAGATGCCGACGGCCGCCGGGTCCAAGCGGTGGGCCAACGCCATCGCCCGCCAAGACGCCCGCGTCGTCGAGCAACTCCGCCAGGCCGGGGCGATCATCCTCGGCAAGACCGTCACCACGGCCTTTGCCTCGTTCGACCCGTCGCCCACGTATAACCCGTGGAACCGCGACCGCACGCCGGGCGGGTCGAGCAGCGGGTCGGCGGCCGCCGTCGCCACGGACATGGTCCCGGCCGCGTTAGGTTCGCAGACGGGCGGGTCGATCACGCGGCCGGCGGCCTTCTGCGGCGTGTGCGGCCTCAAGCCGACGTATGCCCGCGTGAGTCTCCACGGGGTCGTCCCGCTGTCCCCGTGTCTGGATCACTTGGGCGTCATCGGCGGGCACGTCTCGGACTTGGCGGCGATGTTCCAGGCAATGGTGCAGCCGGACTTGGAGACGCAACGCCTGCCGTCCGTGGCTCCGGTCGAGATGACGGAAAAGCGAGTCATCACGTTCGACAACCTGTTCGCCGACCGGCTGGACTCGGTGATGGTCGAGGCGTTCAACACCCTGAAAGAAAACCTGCGCCGCCAAGGGTGGACGGTGGAAACTCGCTCGGCCCCGGCGAGTTTCAACGGCATCCTGAAGCACCACCGCACCATCATGGCCGTCGAGGCGGCCAATTATCACGAAGACCGCTTCCGCCGGTATTCCGAAGACTACCCGCCGAAGATCACGGAGTTGATCGAGCGCGGCATGGGCACGACGGCCACCGAGTACGCCCAAGCCCGCGAGCACCAGCAGCGCATTGTCCACGAGTCATCAAGTTGGTTTGACCACCGCGGCATGGCGATCCTGCTCCCCGCCGTCAGCGGCCCGGCCCCGGACCGCACCACGACTGGCGACTTGTCCCACCAAGCCGCGTGGAGCTACATCGGTTTGCCGACGATCACGTTGCCGTTCGCTTTGAGCGGGGACGGCTTGCCGTTGGGGGCGCAACTGGTCGGCGCCGGCCAAACGGAGGCCGAGTTGTTCGGGACGGCGATGGCCGTGGAGGACGCGGTGGATTTCCGGAAGCCGGCTTTATAGCGGCGTTCGGAATGGTGTAGCGCCCGCGCGAAAACTGCTACAGCGTCCCGAACTCTGCTCTAGGATGACAGCCGTTTTCGTTTAAACAAAGCGCGCCGCCAGCATCGCCCCCATCAAGTTCTGATCGGTCATCGCCCGCAGCCCGACATAACTCGTCGTCAGCCGGGGGTTGATCTCGATGGCCCAATCGTGGCCGTCAATTCCCAAGATCACATCGACGCCAACGTAGCCGAGCAGGCCGGGAATCCCGCTGACCGCTTTCGTGGCGATCACGACAGCCCGGTCAGCCAAGGGCGCATCGGAAATGGCCCGGCCGCCAAGATAGGCGAAGCGGCCGTCCTCCGAAAGGAGTTGTTCGCACGGCCGCAACGGCGTCACGCCCGCCGGGCCGCAGAGGAATGAAACACTCGCGGCCAAGCCTTCCACATAGTGTTGAGCAATCAGCGGGCCGGGCCACGCTTCGGAAAAGACGTGTCCCGGCTGAAGCAATTTCGTGGCCTGCGACCCGGCGCCGTCGCGGGGTTTTACCACCGTGGGGCGTTGAACAGGTTGGCCGTCGTATTCCCGCGTCGCGGGAGTGGGGACGCTTTGCCGTGTCCACCAGTCGAAGAGGTGCCGCTTGTCCGCGGTCAGGCGAATGGCGGCCGGCGACGGGCCGAGCAGCGTTCCCCCGGCCGCGACGACGCGCGTGGCGAGGTCGAGCAGGAGGCCGCCGCACTCCGGGGCGATGATGAGCGTGAAGTCCGCGGCGGCCGCTTGTTGGACGAGGGCGTCGGCCGACGAGGCGATTTGAAAGGTCGTATCGGGAAGGGTGGCGAGGTCGGCCGTCACGGCGTCGAGCATCGCCCGGCCCTCGCGCACCAGCGAAGCGGGGAGCGGCCCGGGGCCGCCCCCCGCCGAAGTCGCGGTGAGGTGTTCGTAGACGAGGACGGAGGTCATGCCAATTTACCGCCGTCAGGCGGTCGCGTTGGAGTCCCGCTTTTAAGCGGTCTTGGAACGCCGCCCCTCAAGGCCCGTGAGGACCGGAGTCTTCGACGGTCCGACCCCGTGGGCTTCGGCGATCACCCGTGTTTGGCGAACCCTCGAAGACTCGGTTCGCCGGCCGCCTCTGGGCGGGAGGTCTAAGACCGCTTAAAAGCGGAACTCCAACGGGACCGCCTGACGGCGGTTAGAGTTGACTACCTACCGCCGCACCGTCCACTCGTCTTGGCCGTACTTCTCGGCCACCAGACCCGGCACGCGGGCCAACGCTTCCGGCGGCGAATCTCCTGCAACAGCCTCGAACACTTCACCCAAGCGGGTCACAATCTCTTCCCGTCTGGCCGACAGATTGCCCACGAAAGCCTCATGCAATCGGCCTTCGCGGTAGGCGGGCATGCGCTCAGGGGGCTTGAGGTATTTTGCCACGGCTGCCAGATCAAAGTCGTACAGCACGGTGCCGTGGTGCAGGACCGTGCGGGCTTTGCGCTGTTGGGCGTTGCCGGAGAACTTGACCCCGGCCACCGCCAAGTCGCTGACGCCCGAGTGTTGCACGTCCGCGAAGGCGGAGAGCGCCTCGCGCACGCGGCCGAGGATCCAGCGGTAGGAGGCGTTCACGTCCCGCAGTTCGGCAGCCCGGCGGTGGTTGATGATCAGGCTGAACAGGAGGCAGCCGCGGCCCAGCAGCACGGTGCCGCCGCCGCTGGAGCGGCGCAGGATGGGGACGCCGTCGCGGTCGCAGGCGGCGCGGTCCACGTCGATGGCGACGCTGCCGCCGGCCCCCAGGACGACGGCGTGGGCCGGCCACTCCCAGAAGCGCAGGGCTTCAAAAGTGTCCGTCTCCTCGGCGTGCAGGAGCAGTGCTTCGTCGAGGGCAATGTTGGCAGCGGGGTCGGGCAGGGTGAGGTCGAACGCCGTCATTCCGCGGACTCGATGAGGCCGGGGACGGGGTTTTCGAGTTCGCGCACCAGCGCTTGCAGGAAGCGGGCCGCCGGGGCGCCGTCCGCGATGCGGTGGTCGAACGTGAGGCTGAGGGTGACGGTGTCCCGCGCCACGACTTGGCCGTCTACGACGACGGGGATTTTTTGGATGCGGCCGACGCCGAGGATGGCGCACTCGGGCCAGTTGATGATCGGGGTGAAGGCGTCGATGCCGAACGCCCCCAAGTTGGTGATGGTGAACGTCCCGCCGCGCATGGCATCGCCGGGCAGTGAGCCGGCGCGGGCCTTCTCAACGAGTTCCTTCGCCTTGGCGGTGACTTGCTTCAAACTCAGGCGCGGCACGTCACGCACCACGGGGACGAGCAACCCGGCCGGCGTATCCACCGCGATGCCGATGTGAACGTCGGCGCTGGGCACGACGCGGTCGTCCTCCCAGCGGGCGTTGATGCCCGGGTGCTGTTGCAACACGCGGGCGGCCAGCTTCACGAGCAAATCGGTGATCGTCGGGACATCGCCCCCCGCCGCCTTGAACTGGTTGCGCACGTTCAGCAGTTGCGTCGCGTCGGCCGTGGTGTGCAGCGTGACCGGGGCCGTCGTCCGCAGGCTGTGCAGCATGCGCTCGGCGATGACCTTTCGCACCTTGTTGGAACCCGGCGCCGTGGCGGACGTGCGGCCGAGAATGTCCCGCTCGCGGACGC
>JAYUGD010000798.1:0-4019 GCA_043767785.1 Zavarzinella sp.
GTTTTCGGTCGATGAGGCGGGCCAGTCGTCTGAGGCCCCACACGGCGACAATGACCACCACAATCAGACCGGCGATGGCGCCGACAATACTGGCAGTCACCTGTTGATCGTGGGTCAATAATGGTTCGGGGGAAGTCGTGACGGATGCCGGCTCATCCGTGTAAAGCTTGTCGAACTCCTCCTCCACATTCGCCCCGGCGGCAATCCACGCGACTTCCTTCTCTCTTACGCCAGCGTACCAATCGGCCGCATCCGCCATCTCCCCCTTTAACTCCGCCTCGATCACGGGCAATTTATTATCCCCAGACAACTCCTGTTTGGTGCCGGCGACAGTTTGCAATTCCAACGTCCGCTCCGCGAGCGTTCGGTAGCGAGACTTGGCTTTGTCATCCGTCATCTTGTAGCTCGCCAGCAAGTAGCATCGGGCCGCGAGACGTTTGGCGTCGACAGTCGGGCTTAAGCCTTCGTGTGAACTCAACAGGTCGCCGAGGGCTTCCAGCAGCAACGGGTTGTCGTGGTCCGCGAACCGAATCATGCCGAGTATGCCTTTCACCGCCGGCTGAATGTGTTCGAGTTTTGAAAACCGTTCATCTTCAGCCTTCACTTCCCGCAAAAGCCAGTGCCGGAAGTTGCGCGGGGCCGGCTCGTGATACTTGTCTTCAAGAACCTGCTGCATCGGAAAACTCAACGACCTCCCCGGGGCCGGCGTCGCGTACTCGACCAGCCATTTCTGGTACTTCTCCCGGCCGAAGTGGGCGTCCGGGTTGATGGCCAAGGCCTTGTCGATGTACGGCAACCCCTTCGCGAACTCCCCCTTCAGGATGTAAAAGGTGCCGAGGTTGGAGTACGTCTCGTAGACGCCGGGCTTGAGCTTCCCCTTGGCCAGCATCACGTCGATGGCCTTGTCCGCCTGGCCCGTCTTCTGGTAGGCGACGGCGAGGTCGTCGTGCAGTCCCATGTTGCCCGGGTCGGCCTTCAGTTTCTCCAAGCGGTCCTTGATGCGCCACTGGTAGAACTCGGGCGAGTGCCGCAGGAACTTGCCGGTGATGAGTTCCAGCGTGCTGGGGAACCGGGCCCGCTCCTGCTTGAGCGTGTCGTAGTCCCACAGGCACGCGGCCGCCGCGGCCGGCAGGCCGAGGACGGCGACGCCGACCAGCAACACGCGGAGAGTGGGGAGGGGTTTCATCCTTCGAGTGTCGCACGGCGGCGCTCGAATGTCAATTTGCTTCGGCAAATACCGCCGTCAGGCGGTCTTGTTGGAGTCCCGCTTTTAAGCGGTCCGTGACCGTCCCGCCGCAGTAGGCCGGCGAACCGAGTCTTCGAGGGTTCGCCTCCGTGGGTGACGGCCGTTGCCCATTGGGTCGGACCCTCGAAGACTCGGTCCTCATGACTAATCCGGCGGGACGGTCACGGACCGCTTAAAAGCGGGACTCCAACAAGACCGCCTGACGGCAGTGTCCCGCCATCACCCGCTCTTCAACTGGCAACACTTCTTGTACTTCTTGCCGCTGCCGCACGGGCACGGGTCGTTGCGGCCGGGGGTCGCCTGCTTGACGATCGGGGCTTGCGGGGCGTAATTCACCGCCGCCTGCTCGGCCACTTCGGTCCAGTGTTGCCTAGGTGGCGGCTCATTTTTCCACCGCTCCGCCGCGCGGGCGGCCTCTTCCGCGTACCGCTCGCGCTGCCGGCGGCGGTCGCGGTCTTCTTGGTCCAAGCGGGCGGTCCACCGGTCCAATTCGGGGAAGGATTGGCCCGTCAATTGGCACGACCGCCGCAGCGCGTGCGGGGCTTCAAAGCCCGTCCCGTGCGCCGGGAGGAACTTGATGCCGAAGGCGTTCCCTTCCGGCGAGAACAGTCCGAACAGGTCGTACAAGAACATGTCCAGCAACTCGTCGTCGTCGGTCGCCCGCGGGATCAATTCCGTCAAGACGGCGACGGCCCGTTCCGACGGGATGTGCCCGAGCGGCCCCGCGAGGTACATCCGCACGCCCCACTCAAGGTCGTCGGAATACCGCTCCCGGACGCCGTCGGCGACGGCGTCCGTGCCGATCCGCGTCAGCGCGAACAGACAGTCTTCGTTCAGGCCTTCTTCGTCGCGCAGGAATTTGGCGAAGATCACCGGGACGGCCGGCTCGTGCCGCAGCTGCCCCGCCACTCGGACCATGGCCCCTTCGTAAAAATAACGCCACTTCTCCCCCTGGGCGACCGTTCCCACGTCATCATCCAGGGCGGCCGTCACCCGCGGGACGACGGTGGGCGCGAACCGGGCCAACGCCTCCGCGATGTCCTCAATCATCTCAAAGTGGTCGGCCGTAGCCGTCGCGTCGCGGCCGGGGTCGCCGGCCACGCCGCCCGCCGCCCGCCGGCAAGCGGCCTCCAACCCGGCCCACAGGCTGGCCTCGTCCCACGTCCACACATCCAGTCGACGCCTCACGTCCTCCTTCACGCCGGCCGAGACGGCCGGGGAGGCGGCCACCGCCGCGGCGTGCGGGCGCACCAGTTCGGGGTCGGCGTGGGCGAACAGTCGCTCCAGCGCCTCGCGGAAACTCCAGCCGGTCTTCGGCTCGTCCGACACGGTCGCCAGTTCGCCGGCGGCCCACGCCACCGTCTCCGGCGTCTGGGCCAGTTTGGAAAACGGGTGGTAATACTCGAATGCGGCGTCCCGCCCGAACCGGGCCAGGGTCTCGATCACCAGCGGCATGACGGTCGGGTCCGGCGGGCCGCCGATCTCGCTGAAGTAACTCAACACCGCCGTCCGCACGTGGATGTCGGCGTGGGAAAAGCCCTGCTTAATTTGCTCGTCAGTCAGCCGTGGCATGGCGTCAGTCCGTGTCGGAGTCGATGAACCGAATTGTAGGGAGCCGGGCCGCGTGTCGCTGTTTCGGCGGTCAATCCGTATACTTCCACTTGGAAAATCAGACCCTTTGACACCGACTATTCGCGGAGATTACCCATGCCACTCGTGCCGTTACGGCTGTTGCTGGACCACGCCGCCGAGAACAATTACGGGATCGCGGCCTTCAACGTCAACAACATGGAGCAGATCCAAGCCATCATGGAGGCGGCCAAGGAGATTGACGCCCCCGTGATCGTGCAGGCCAGCCGGGGCGCCCGCAGCTACTCGCAGGACAATTACCTGCGCCACCTGATGCTCGCCGCCGCCGAACTGTACCCGTCCATCCCGATCGTGATGCACCAGGACCACGGCAACGGGCCGGGCACCTGCAAGAGCGCCATCGAGCAGAACTTCACCAGCGTGATGATGGACGGCTCCCTCAAGGAAGACGGCAAGACCCCGGCCGACTACGACTACAACGTCCAAGTGACCAAGAGCGTCGTGGACATGGCCCACCCGCAGGGCATCTCCGTGGAAGGTGAACTCGGCTGCCTCGGCTCGCTCGAAAGCGGCATGGGCGAAGCCGAAGACGGCCACGGGGCCGAAGGCGCCCTCGACCACAGTCAACTGTTGACCGACCCGGACCAGGCCGAAGACTTCGTCCGCCGGACCGGCGTGGACGCCTTGGCCGTCGCCATCGGCACCAGCCACGGGGCCTACAAGTTCACCCGCAAGCCGGACGGCGCCGTCCTGAGCATGGATGTCATCAAGAAGATCCACGCCAAACTGCCGAACTGCCACATGGTGATGCACGGCTCCTCCAGCGTGCCGCAAGACCTGCAAGACCTGCTGAACAAGTACGGCGGGGCGATGAAGCAGACCTACGGCGTGCCGGTCGAGGAGATTCAGCTCGGCATCAAGCACGGCGTCCGCAAGATCAACGTGGACACCGACAACCGCATGGCCATGACGGCCGCCGTCCGCAAGCTGCTCGCCGAGGCCCCGGACAAGTTCGACCCGCGAGACTGGATGAAGCCGGCCCGCGACGCCATGAAGAAGGTGTGCAAGGAGCGCATGACCGCGTTCGGCCAAGCCGGCCAGGCCAGCAAGGTCAAGTCGGTGACGTGCAAGGAATTCGCCAAGTTCTACGGCTGACCCAAATTTCCTGATTTGGCCGCCAAGA
>JAYUGD010000799.1:0-4018 GCA_043767785.1 Zavarzinella sp.
ATCGTGGCCGCGTGCGGTATAAACGGGGCCGGCGGTTGTGTGGGGAGAGTCGGCCGCGTCTCCCCAAAAAAATGTGGTGAACCCGCCCGGCCGCCGGTACTCTACTTTCACCGTGCGTTGACGCTTCCGACTCGACCACTCGCCCGCCGGGGGGACCGCCGACTTTGAACAAATTCGCGTTGCTCACTTCGCTCTTCGCCGTCATCGGTGCGGTCGCCGCCGAGAACCCGCCGCCGCTCCGCTGGGGCACCGACCCGACGGGCGGGGCGCCGTTCATCTACCAAGACGAGCGCGGCAACTACACCGGCTTCGAGTTTGAAGTGGCCGAGTATCTGGCGAAGAAGCTCGGTCGTACCAGTCAACTCGTCGCCGGGGACTGGGCCAACCTTCCGCAGCAGTTGAACAAGCCGGCCGACGTCGAGGGCGGCATCGACATGATCCTGAACGGGTACGAGTACCGGCAGGACTTGGCCGAGACCTACGGCGTCACGCGCCCGTACTACATCTACCGGCTCGCCCTCTTGGTGAAGAAGGACAGCCCGATCCGCGAGTGGAAGGACATGGCCGGCAAGTCCGTCGGCGTCCTCGGCGGGACGGCCGCCCACGACTACCTGAACAACAACCACGCGGACGCGACCATTCTGTCCAACCCGGACGTGGCCAACGTCATCAAGTTGGTGAGCGACGGCCGGCTCGACGCCACTGTCCAAGACAGCCCGGCCGCGATTTACTTCGCCAACGAGTACAAGGACCTGCACATCGTCGGCACGCCGCCGAAGCCGGGCTATTACGTCATCTACTACCGCAAGAAGGACGAGGCGTTCGGCAAGCAATTGGACGCCGCCATCGCGGACGGCATCCGCGACGGGACGTTCGAGAAAATCTACCGCAAGTACCACGTCTGGGACGACGACCAGAAAAAACTCGCGGAGATGCTCGACCAGCCGTGGCCGCCGGCCGAGGAGGCCGGGGAGAAGGTCAACCCGTGGCCGCGGTTGATCCCGGAACTGCTCAAGGCCGCCGGCATGACGATCCTCTTGGCGGTCGTCTCGTTCCCACTGGCCTTGATGATCGGCTTCTTCGTCGGCATGGCCCGCGTGTACGGGCCGCGGTGGCTGTCGATCACGTGCGGCGTCTATGTGGAAGTGCTGCGCGGCACGCCGCTGTTGTTGCAGTTGTTCTGCATCTACTACATGATCCCGGAACTGATCGGCCGGGCCGGGTACGCCAATTGGATCGGCTGGCTCAGCCCGTTCGTCGCGGGGATCATCGGGCTGGCGATCAACTACTCGGCTTACGAGGCGGAGATTTACCGGGCCGGCTTCTTGGCGGTCCCCAAGGGGCAGATGGAGGCGGCGCTCTCGCTCGGCATGACGCGCTGGACGGCGATTCGCCGCGTGACGGCCCCGCAGGCGTTCCGCATCGTGATCCCGCCGGTGACGAACGACTTCATCGCCCTGTTCAAGGACACGTCCGCGTGTTCCATCATCTTCGTGACGGAACTGACGCGAAAGTACAACGAGCTGTTCAACTTCAACCGCAGCCTGATCGTGGAACTCGCGTTCCTGACGGCCGGCCTCTACCTGATGATGAGCTACCCGCTCGCTTTGCTCGCCCGCCGGCTCGAACGGCGTATGAGCGCCCCGAAGGAGGTGGGACCGTGATCCAAGTCACTCAGTTAGTCAAAAGCCACGGCTCCCGCCGTATCCTCAACGAAGTGGACCTGAGCGTGGCCGCCGGAACGGTGGCCGCCATGATTGGCCCGTCCGGCGGCGGCAAAAGCACCCTGCTCCGCTGCATCAACGGGTTGGAACCGTTCGACTCGGGCAGCGTCCGCGTCGGCACGGTGGAACTCGCGCCCAAGGGGCTGTCGGCCCCCGGCAAGTTGCTGGAGCTGCGGCGCAGCATCGGCATGGTGTTCCAACAGTTCCACCTGTTCCCGCACATGACGGCGTTGGAAAATGTGATGGCCGGGCCGCGATTCGTGCAGCACGTCCCCCGCGAGGAAGCCCAGAAAGCGGCCGAGGCCCTGCTGGACCGCGTCGGCCTCACTGCCCGCAAGCACGCCCGGCCGGAGCAACTGTCCGGCGGGCAGCAGCAGCGTGTTGCCATCGCCCGGGCGCTTGCGGTTAAGCCGCAGGCGATCCTCTTCGACGAGCCGACCAGCGCGCTCGACCCGAAGATGGCCGACGAGGTGATGGGCGTCATCACCGACTTGGCCAAACAGGGGCAGACGATGATCGTCGTGACGCATGCGATGGCCTTCGCCAGGCAAGTGGCGACGCACGTCGTCGTGATGGCCGACGGCCGCGTGGCCGAGGCGGGGCCGCCGGGGCAAATCTTCGAAGCCCCCCAAGCGGACGTGACCAAGGACTTTTTGAAACGGGCGGGACACTGACCATGACCACCAGCGACGGCAAGCGAATCATCCGCGTCGGCCACAGCCCCGACCCGGACGACGCCTTCATGTTCCATGCGTTGGCGAACGACAAGATCGACACGGGGGACTTGCAGTTCGTCCACGAGTTGCAGGACATCGAGACCCTGAACCGCCGGGCGATGAAGGGGGAACTCGAAGTCTCCGCGGTCAGCATCCACGCCTACGCCCACCTGCTGGACAAGTACGCCCTCCTGTCCAGCGGGTGCAGCATGGGCGACAAGTACGGCCCGATGGTCGTGGCCCGCGAGGCCTTGACCATTGACGACTTGAAGAAGGTGAAAATCGCCGTCCCCGGCACGATGACCACGGCGTTCCTGACGCTGCGGTTGCTCTTGCCGGACGGGTTCGAGTACGAGGTGATGCCGTTCGATGAGATCATCAACGCGGTCGCCACGGGCCGGTGCGCGGCCGGCCTCATCATCCACGAAGGCCAGTTGACGTTCCAGAATCAGGGGCTGAAACTGGTCGTGGACATGGGCGTGTGGTGGCACGAGAAGACCGGCCTGCCGTTGCCGCTGGGCGGGAACGTCGTCCGGCGGGACTTGGGGCCGGAGCTGATGTCCCGCGTCAGCAAGCTGATTAAGGCCAGCATCCAATACTCGCTGGACCACCGGGAAGACGCGCTCAAGCACGCCCTGAACTACGCCCGCGACATGGACATCACCCTCGCGGACAAGTTCGTCGGCATGTACGTCAACGACTGGACCATCGACTACGGCCCCCGCGGCCGCGAAGCCGTCCGGCGGTTGCTGCAAGAGGCCCACAAGGCGGGCGTGATCCCCAACCCGGTGGACGTGGCGTTCGTGGAATAAGATGGGGGAACCATGATCTCCCTCGGCACCTACACCACCCCGCCGCACGAATGCGCTTACCTGCCGGCCGAGCGGGCGTCGATGCGGTACGAGATGGTGCTGCACTGCACGCCGGAAGAACTCGAAACGCGGCTGAACGCCGGCTGGCGGCGGTTCGGGCACTCGTTCTTCCGGCCGGTATGCGCCGACTGCCACGCCTGCCAATCCATCCGCGTGCCGGTGGCCACTTTCCAACCCAACCGTAGCCAACGCCGGGCGGTGCGGGACAACCGAGACGTGGAACTTCGCATCGGCCCGGCCGGCGTCACCCGCGAAAAACTGGACCTGTACGACCGCTTCCACGAGCATCAGGCCGAGGCGAAGGGGTGGTCAGACAACGCCCCGAAAGACCCCGATTCTTACCGAGAATCCTTCGTCGACGGCCCGCTCCCCACGGAAGAATGGCGCTACTACCTCGACGGCGCCCTCGTCGGCGTCGGCTACGTGGACGTGGTCCCCAACGGCCTCTCGGCCATTTACTTCTACCACAACCCCGACCACAAAGACCGCTCGCTCGGGACGCTGAACGTGATGCGAATCATGGAAGAAGCCGCCCGCCGCGGCATGAGCCACGCCTACCTCGGCTACTTCGTGGACGGCTGCCCGTCGCTGATGTACAAGGCGAATTTCGGGCCGAACGAGGTGTTGGAAGAAGACGGGACGTGGGCGACGTTGCGATCACGTTAAGCCGAAGAACTATTGTGAAGCCGCGACGCGGACGCTTTGC
>JAYUGD010000800.1:0-10932 GCA_043767785.1 Zavarzinella sp.
GTTCCGGGCCGCGCTCCGCTGCGCAAAGCCTCCGCGTCGCGGCTTCACGGGTCTCCGGGAGTATTCTATTTCCTGACCGCTTCCCGGATCGCCTTCACCACCCCGTCCATCTCGGCCTTGGTCCGCTTCTCGGTGACGGCCACCGTCAGCGTGTCAGCCAAGCCGGGATACCACCGGGCGGCGTGCAGGCCGGCGAAATAGCCCGCCCGTTGCAGGTCTTTTAGCATCGTGGGGATGTCGCCGGGGAGTCGGACGGCGAACTCCTTGAAGAACGGGCGGGCGAATTTGAGGCTGACGCCGGGGATGGTCGCCAACTGCTCCGCGAGGTAATGGGACTTTTGCAGGCACAGCTCGGCCGTCTCCTTTAGCCCTTTTGGGCCGAGGGCGGCGAGGTACACGGCGGCCCGCAGGGCGAAAAGACCTTGGTTGGTGCAGATGTTGCTGGTCGCCTTCTCGCGGCGGATGTGCTGCTCGCGGGTTTGCAGCGTCAGCGTCCAGCACTGCTTGCCGTGGCGGTCGGTCGTCTGGCCGACGAGGCGGCCGGGCATCTTGCGCACGAACTCGCCGCGGCAGGCCATCAGGCCGAGGTACGGCCCGCCGTAGCCCAACGGCGTGCCGAGGCACTGCCCTTCCGCGACGGCGATGTCGGCCCCGTAATCGCCGGGGCGTTTCAGAATCCCCGTGCTGATCGGGTCGAAACTGGCGATGGACAACGCCCCGGCCTCGCGGGTGAGCTTCGCCAGTTCTTCGACTTCTTCCAAGTGGCCGAAGAAGTTCGGGTGCTGCACGACCACGGCGGCCGTTTGATCGTTGACCACTTTCTTGAGATCGGCCGGGTCGAGGAAGCCGCCGGGCGTCGGGACGGTGACGAGCGGGACGCCGAGGTTGGCGAGGTACGTCGCCAACACGTGCCGGTATTCCGGGTGGACGGTCTCGGGGACGATAACGCCCCCCTTGCGGTCGGTGACGTTGACGGCCATCAGCACCGCCTCGGCGACGGCCGTGCCGCCCTCGTAGAGGCTGGCGTTCGCCACGTCCATGCCGGCGAGCTGGCACACCAGCGTCTGGAACTCGTAAAAGGCCTGCAAGCTCCCCTGACTGGCTTCCGCTTGATAGGGCGTGTACGCGGTGTAGAACTCACTGCGCGAACTGACGGCGTCCACGACGGCCGGGATGAAGTGGTCGTAGGCCCCGCCGCCGAGGAAGCACACGTGCTCCCCCGCCGCCACGGTCTTCCGGCCCAACGCCGCGACGTGGCCCGTGAGTTCAATTTCCCCCATCGCCGCCGGGACGGCCAGCGGCCGGGTCAGGCGCGCGTCGGCCGGCACTTGGGCGAACAAGTCGTCGAGCGACGCCGCCCCGACCGCCGCCAGCATGGCGGCCTCGTCGGCCGGCGTGTTCAGGATGTACGGCACGGGCAAAGACTCGTGGAGACTATCGAGGAAGGGGCATCAACGGCACGACACGGTTACGGAAAGCGATGGCGTCATTCACCGACGACGAGCAAGCAGTGAGATTCCCGGGGCGGTTATGGTTGCCATTTCGGTAACGTCTTGACCCACTCCCGCGCCTCCCGCTTCATGTCGAAGAGGATCAGGTGGCGGACGTCTTGAAGGAACTGGACGAGGTCAGCCAGTGGGAATTCCGGCACGGCCGCGCTGCGGTCGGCGGCCGCGTATTGGCCGTCCGGTTGGCGTAGGCGGACGTGGATCGTGTCGCCGTCGAACCGCCACACCTCGGGGACGCCGATGCGGCCGTAGATGCCGAGTTTCGCCGTCGAGTCCGTCGTCATGTCCACTTCGATCGCCACGTCCGGCGGCGGGTCGCGCTCCAAGTCGATGTCTTCCCGGTCGGCCATGGCGCCGGCGTTGGCGAAATAGAAGCACTCGTCGGCTTCGAGACCTTCCCGCAACTCTTCATTCCGAAACGTGGTGGCGCGGGCGACTTCGTGGCGCACGCCCCACTCGTCGGCGACCATTTGGACCAAGAGGCCGAGGCGGGTCGTCCATTTTTCGTGCCGGTACGACGGAGACATGGCGTGGAACACCCCGTTGGCATAATGAATTTTGACGCCCGGCCGCTCGCGGTCGCGAGTCTCGCACAGGGCAAGGTAACGGTCCCACGTCACGTCCGTGACGGTCACGGACTGGTCCTCCTGCAACCCGCGGAGCATGCCCTCCATCCACTCCGTCTTCCGCGGGGCGGAGGCCGTCCCATTTCCGGCCGGCAGCGGTAGCCCCGTCGGGGGAGCTGTCGCGTCCAATGTAGCCGTGTTCATGTCTGTCTCCTCTCCCGGTTCAGTGCCCTTCCGACAACTGCTTCTCGTACGCCGGCAGGTCCAACAGGTGGTCCGCCGTGGCGCCGGCGGCCATCTTGATCTTAATCATCCACCCGGCCCCGTAGGAATCCACGTTGATGAGCGACGGGTCGTTTTGAATGGCCTTGTTCACCTCAAGCACCGTGCCGGTGACGGGGGCGTTCAAGTCGAAGACGGCCTTCACGGACTCGATTTCGCCGAACGGCTTGCCGGCCGTGACGGCCTTGCCGATGGCCGGGAGTTGCAGGTGCGTCACGTCCGTCAGTTGCCCGACGGCGTAGGCGGTGATGCCCACGGTGGCGATGTCGCCCTCGATGGCCGCCCACTCGTGGCTAGGCAAGTACTTCAGTCGGCTCTTGTCCATCGTCGCCCCCCTCACTTCGCGCGCTTGTAAAACGGCAACGACACCACCACGGCCGGGGTGGGCGTGCCGCGGATGTCCACGGCCAACTCGGTCCCGGGGTACGCGCACCGCGGGGCGACGTACCCCATGGCGACCGACTTCCCCAGCGTCGGGGCGTAGCTGCCGCTGGTGACGACCCCCATCGGCATGCCGCCCGCCAAGATTTTACAGTGTTCGCGGGCGGCCCGCTTGCCTTCGAGTTCCAGGCCGACCCGTTCCATCTGCACGCCGACCAGTCCCGCGGATTCTTCCAGCGCGGCCCGGCCGACGAAGTCCCCCTTGTCGAACTTCACCGCCCACGCCAGCCCGGCTTGGATCGGCGTGACGGTCTCGTTCAACTCGTGGCCGTACAGCGGCATCGCCGCCTCCAACCGCAAGGTGTCCCGCGCCCCCAACCCGCACGGCTCGGCCCCGCGACTCACCAAGTCGTCCGCGAGTTCGACGGCCACGCCCTTCTCGGCGGTGATTTCCAAGCCGTCTTCGCCGGTGTAGCCGGTGCGGGAGACGACCACGCTTCGGCCCCGGTACGTCGTCTTCACCGCATGGTAGTACTTCAACGCGGCCGGGTCGTCGGCGAACAGGCCGGCGCCGGCGGCGAGCGCCGTCGGCCCCTGCACGGCGAGCATCGCGGTTTCCGACGTGTGGTCCGTCACTGTCGCGGTCAGCGGGCCTTGCTGTTCGGCCAGCCACGCGACGATCTTTTCCCGGTTGGCGGCGTTCACCACCATCGACCAGTGACCCGGGAAGCGGTACACCAGCACGTCGTCCAAGATGCCGCCGTTGTCCTTGCAAATGAGGCCGTACTTCACTTGGCCAACCTTCATCTTGGCCGCGTCGTTGGTGAAGACTTTTTGAATGAGGGCGAGGGCGTCCGGCCCGCGCAGGTCGAGCCGGCCCATGTGCGAGATGTCGAACAAGCCGGCGGCCGTGCGGACGGCTTGGTGTTCCGCGATGACGCCGGCATACTGCACCGGCATGTCCCACCCGCCGAACGGGACCATGCGGGCCTTCTTCGCCACATGCCAATCGAACAGGGGAGTGCGGAGGTCGGCCATCGGTTTTCCAGCGGAGTCATTTTGATTAAAGATATGACCCGCCGCTGCCGGGGGTTGCCCTTGATTCGGGGCCGGGGCCGCGGTATCAGGCCGCGCACATGGTGGGACCGGCGGAGGATTGGCCGTGAAGAAGTTATTCGGATGGGCGGCGATGGCGACCGTGCTGCTGACGTGCGGGACCGGGTGCCGGTTCTGGTGCGACGGGTACTGCGACCGCCGGGACCGCGACTGCGACCGGCGCGACAGCCGCCGCGACGGCAACGACCCGTGCCGGGCGGCCCCGCCGGCGTACAACGACTGCCGGTGAGCCGTGGACGGTGGTCAGAAAACACAAGACTTTAACCACAGAGGACACAGAGAACACCGAGGAAAGACAAATACAGAGAAGACATTTCTTAATGTCATTTCTCGGTTTTGCGTTTCCTCGGTGCTCTCTGTGTCCTCTGTGGTTAGGGTCTTCTCTTCTCGAACCACGAACGCCTCACACCATGATCGTCCCGTACCGCGAGATGGGCAGCGGGGTGACGGACGGGGCATCGAGGGCGTCGCCCAGGGCGGCCGTCAAGGCCCGGCAATTCGGCCAGCGGCGGGTCGGCTCCAAGTCCAGCGCCCGCTCCAGCGCCTTCGCCTCGTCCTTGGTCACGCCGGTCATGTTCGGGGCCGGCCGCTGGTAGCTGTTTTCGCGCTGGAAGCCGACGCACTCCGGGAACGGGAACTGGCCCGTCCGCACGTGGAAATAGGTGACGGCCAAGCTGTACTGGTCGCTGCTGTCCGCCAGCACGCCGCGGTGAATTTCCGGGGCGGCGAAGTCCAGCGTGCCCGCCTTCTCCTGGCGGCTGTTCAGCGTCGAGGTCGGCCGGCACAGGCCGAAGTCGGCGATCTTGGCCGCGTCGTCCACCAACAAAATGTTGCTCGGCTTCACGTCCGCGTGCTGGAAGCCGACCGTCCGGCCGTCGTAGGCGTGCCGGTGGGCGTTGAGGAAGTCCAACCCGTCAGCCACGGGCGCGAGGTAGCGCACCGCCACGTCGGCCGTCAGCGTCATATTGAATTCGTGCCGGTGGGCGTCCAGCAAGTCGAGCAGGCTGCCGTCGGCCAGTTCCATCACCAAGACGATGTGCCCCGGGATGCTCAGGATACGGTCCATGCGCAGCAGGCTGGGGTGCCGCATCTGGCGGACCGCCTGGATGATGCGCATTTCCTTCACACTGGCGGCGGCGTTCCGGCTCTCCATGAACTTGACGGCGACGCGCTCCCCGCCGGGGCCGGCCGCCTCCCACACCTCGGCGAAGCCGCCTTTGCCGCGCAACTCGACGAGCTTCCACCCGGGAAGGGGTTCGGCGCCGACTTCAAGGCGGATGCGACTCACGGAGGAACCAGCACAATCGTTGCAACCGGGCGGTTTCGATCAGCCGAACTTTAGCACGGCCCGGCGGCCGACGCGCGAAGAAAGTACTTTTTCACGAGCCGGGACCGCCGCGATGGTCGGCGGCGGCCATTTGGCCCATTCCGGCGCGATTCCGGTTGCGTGGCGGCGAAACGAGTGCTACGGTTTCGCCTTGTTTTGGCGAGCCATGAACGTCAGCGATTGGAGTGTGAGCACGGCTTTGCGCTCATCGTTCTACTCAAGACACTGACCGCCTGATTCAGTGGTCGGCTTTCCGGCCTGAAGGGCCGATTAATATAGCCCAGCCCGAAAGGGCTGGGACACGGGCCATCGACCGACCTCGGTCTGAAGGACCGATTATCTTTCTCCGGCCCCGTGAGGGCCGGATGGCGACGAGCATCGCCGGTCAAACCAGACGGTCCTTCAGACCGAAAACCCAATGGGTTCCAGTACCCAGCCCTTTCGGGCTGGGCTATATTAATCGGCCCTTCAGGCCGGAAAACCAGTCGCCAAGACGGCATCATCGGCCGCGCCCGAAGCCCAGGGGGAACGCCGGCGGCGACAGAACGTCACCGGCGGGGGCCACGGCCACGTCCGGTTTGATGAGGTGCAAGGCGTCCATCACGGGTTGGTCGGCGGGCCGGTCGGCGCAACCCCACCGGCGGACCGCCGTCGTCGCGTCGTCGAGCCGGCCGGCCAAGCCGAGCCAGAGGACGCGGTTGACGCGCGTGTGGCGCAGGCGTTCTTGATCGTCCGCGGACAGGAATTCGCCGCACAGGGGCGCGCGGTCTTTCATGGGCGGAATGCCGGCGGCCTGCTCGTCCCACGGGGCCGCCGCGGCGACCGCGGCCAATTTCTTGTCGTACACGGCTTCGGCGGCCGACAGCATTCGGCCGGCCTCAGCCATGTCGGCCGCAGTCCCTTCGCCGACCAGCACGGCCGCGAGGGCGAGGGCCAATCGCGGGTCGGCCGGGGCCGCCTTGACGGCACCCCGCAGGTGCGTCGCCGCGGCCGTGAATTTCTTTTGGAGGACCAACGCCCGGGCGAGGTGGACACTCCGGTTGGCGTCCGGCCGGCCGGCCAACTGCCGTTCCATCAACGTCGCCATACCGGCATCGTCATCGCGGCGGACAGCGTACACAAGCATGGCCAAGGAGTCGTACACGTCGTCGCCCCGGTCGGCCGGCATGGCGAGCAAACATTTCTCGGCCACCGCCGTGTCGCCCAGCCCGGCCAGCAACAGAACCTCCATGCGGGCGGCGTTCTTGGCCGTCGCGCCGTCCGGCGACTGTTGTTGGCGTTCCAATTTGGGCAGCAACCGCCGGAACGGCTTGTGAAAGGCGGCCGGAATTTCCAACGGGGGGCCTTCGGGGTCGGCCGCCAGGTTGTCGGCCGCTGCCGCGAAGAAGGCGTAGCCGGCCGCCCGCGGGTCCGGGGACAGTTCGGCCGCCGTGACGGCGTCCGCGACCGTCGTGTTCTCGCGCATGACGCCGTGCCGGCCCAGGAGCGCGGCGAACGCCCGCCGCTCCCCCGCGTCGGCCCCCGCCGCCATCGCCGCGAGGGACGTTTGCCAAATGCTCCGGAAGGCGTAGGCCATCGGGTCGTGCGGGGCCAACAGGACGGCCCAGTCGTAGCAGTCGCCCGCCTTCGCCAGCCGCCGGGCCGCCTCGGGCTTGTCGTTCGCGTCGGCCCACAGGAGATACTGCCGCCACACGCCCGGGTCGCCCGACGAGTCGGCCGAGAACGCGCGCGTCAGGCCGCCGGGCGCCGGTGACTTCTCGGCCGCCGCCACGCGCACGGCGCATCGGTAGTGGTGCGTCGCCAACTCGCGCCAGAGCGCCGGGTTCTTCGGGGCGGCCGCGACCGCCCGGGTCCGCCACGCCTCCGCGTCGTCGGGCCGGGCCAACCGCTCCAGCAAAAATGCCAAGAACGTCATCGCCGCCGTGTCGTCCGGGTGGTCGCGAAGGTACGCCGGCCCGAGCGCCGCCCCCTTGGCCGCGTATTCGGCCGCCGACGCCGTCCGCCGGTCCTCGGTGAGGCCCGCCATGAGCGGCTCCAACTTCGGGAAGTCGGCCGGCGTCTCCCGCCACGCGCCCAACAGGTCAGCCAGTTTCGGGCCGTCGGCGGCCGGCGCGGCCGGCTCTTCCCCGGCGAAGACGAATTGGCCCGCGGTGTTCAGCGCCGCGGAGAGGTTCATGCTCGCCCGCGGGTGCGCGGCCGCCGCCCGCACCGACTTTTCCCACTCCGGGGGGCCGGCGACGGCCGCGGCGGCGGGGAGGAAGGCGACGAGCAGCAGGCGAAGACAGTGCATGGCGACTCCCGCGAGACGGCGATTGGCGGGGAATACCGGGGAATCGGGGCGTGGTCAAGATGGGTTGCGGGGGAAGAGAAACCGAGTGAACAACCCTCCTGGAACAATTTCCAAACGAAATTTCCGCGTGACTGTCCGCGGCGAGGTCGTTTGCAAGATAATGCCTGAGAAGGGCTTGGATCGAAGCTCAGACGAGTGTAGGATCACCCTTTGACACGCACGTCCCCTCTCCAATCGCCCGTCTGGCGGTTGCCGATCGGTCTTCCGTGCCGTCGGACCTCCCCAACCCCAGGTATGCGCCATGACTCCGAAAACCCGTTACCGCCTGCGCCTCGAACCCGTCGAAGCCCGCCTCGCGCCCGCCGTCATCTTCAATTACACCGACGTGGACGGCGACCATGTCAGAATCACGAACTCGCTCCCGCTCACGGCCGCCAACACCGCCGCCCTCGCGGCGGCGGCCGCCCCGAACATTGTTGGCGGGCAGTTGCAACTGCTCGATCTGACGCCCGCCCTCTTCACCAACACGAGCACCACGATCCAAGTCGTCGCCCCTTTTATTCCCGGCAAGGACCGGCTGGCGAATGTCGGCTACATCAACTCCACGGGCCACGACCTCGGCAATGTCACGGTCAGAGGCGATCTCGGCCAGATCGACGCGGGCGACGGGATCGCGACGACGGGGCTGAATATTCTCAACGTGCGGTCACTGGGCCGGCTTGGCACCGCCACGCAGAACAGCGGTGCCAGCCCCAACTTGGAAAGCAACATCATCGGCAAGCTCGCCTTGCTGGTGGTCGGCACGCCGACGGGCGGCGGCGACGTGAAGGATGCGTTCGTCCAGGTCACCGGCGGCCCCAACGGCAAGATCGGCGGCGTGCTCATTTATGGCTCGGTCATCGGCGGCTCGGCCATGAACAGCGGCAAGATTACCTGCAACGGCGACATGGGCATGGTGACGGTCCGCGGCAACGTGCAGGGCGGCTCGGGCATCGGGTCCGGGGTCATTCAGAGCGACAGCGCCAAGCTCGCGGGCGTGCACATCTTCGGCTCGCTCATCGGCGGCTCGAACAACGACACCGGCGAGATTGCCAGCAGCCTCGCGATGGGCAAGGTGACGATCGGCGGCAACGTGGTGGGCGGCTCCGGTCTCGATTCCGGCCTCATCATTAGCAATGACACCCTCGGGGTCATCGGTGGTGTGCAGATCGGTGGCTCGCTCCTCGGTGGCAACTCCGACCCGACCATTTTTGCCCGCGGCAGCGGCGCGATTGTGAGCACGGGCAACATGGGCCTGGTGAGTATCGGCCACGACGTGGTGGGCAGCTCGGGTTTCGGTTCCGGGCACATCCAGAGCGGGAACAGCCCCGGGACTGGTAACCTCGCGGGCGTGCACATCGGCGGCTCGCTCTTCGGCGGCTCGCACGTCGGCACTCCAATCTCCCCCGTCGCCAGCGGCGGGATTCTCAGCTTCGGCAACATGGGCCCGGTGTCGATCGGCTACGATGTCGTCGGAGGCACGGGCTTCGGCGGGCAAATCCATAGCGTCGGCACACTCGGGAACGTGCAAATCGGCGGCTCGCTCATCGGCGGCGGGAGCACGGTCAGCGGCGTCAGCGGCGAGATTTTCAGCATCGGCGACATGGGCGCGGTGACAATCGGCCAAGATTTCACTGGCGCCAGCATCACCGGTATGGACTCGCTGGACAGATCTGGCTATATCACAAGCACGACTGGCCGGATTTCCGGCGTGAGCATCGGCGGCTCGATCATCTCCGGCATCGACAACAGCAGCGGCGCCCTGACCCGCAACGCCTCCATTCGCGCCGCCAATGACATCGGCTTTCTCTACGTCGGAGGCAGCGTCATCGGCAACGACGTCACTGGCAACGGCGCATCGCCCGTCGTCATCAGTGCGCGTGGCCAGCTCACGCCCAGCGCGACGAGCGACCTGGCCATTGGCCCGATCACAGTCGGCGGCGTCGTCGAGTTCGCCAATTTCCTCGCCGGTTACGGGATCAGCCTCAACGCCCTCAACCGCGATGCGGGGATCGGCCTGGTGAACGTGGGCGGCTATTGGGCCGCGAGTAATCTGGTCGCCGGGGTGATGAACCTCGGCGCCGACGGCCTAGCCGGCGGCAGCGGCGTCAACGCGGACAACACGAACTTCGGCGACGGCTTTGATACGCCGATTCCAGGGGGCACTGTCCCCATCATCGCGAAGATCGCGGGCATCAAAATCGGCGGCCAGGTCTTCGGCACGCCCTCAACCGTGAGCGCCACCGACCACTTCGGCTTCGTCGCCGAGCGTATCGTCTCGCTGAAGATCGGTGGCATCTTCAGTCTTCTCACTTTCCTCCCAGACAACCTCCCCGTCGGCCAGACGAGCGACATGAACGCGCACGAAGTCTGACCGCTCACCAGCGCGCGAAGTTGGCCAGCAGTTGGTCGGTGCAGCGGTCCCAGTCGAATTGGCTGGCGTGCCGGACGCAGGCGGCCGGGTCGCCGGTCATCAGGGCGAGTTTGATGGCGGTGGCCAAGTCGTCGTGCAGGGCGCCGACGCGGGGGGCCGTCACCACGTCGATGGGGCCGATCACGGGGTAGGCGGCGACGGGGACGCCGCAGGCCATCGCCTCGATCATCACGAGGCCGAAGGTGTCCGTCTTGCTGGGGAACACAAACACGTCCGCGTTGGCGTAGGCCTCCGCGAGGGCGGCCCCGCGACGGTAGCCCAGGAACACCGCTTTCGGGAACGCCCGCTGCAGTTGTTCCCGGGTCGGGCCGTCGCCCACAATCACTTTCGTGCCGGACGTGTCGGCCGTCAAAAACGCCTCGATGTTCTTTTCCTTGGAGACGCGGCCCGCGTACAGTTGGATGGGGCGCGGGTAGTCGAACGTCTTGGGGCGCGGGTAAAAGAGGGTCAGGTCCACGCCGCGGGACCAGCGGGCCATGCGGCCGAAGCCGCGGGCCTTCAAGTCCCGCTCCAGCGTCGGCGTGGACACCAGCACGCAACTCGACGCCGCGTGGAACCAGCGCATGTAGCGGTACGTCCAGCGGGCCGGGACGCGGGCGAGGTGTTCCAGGAATTCCGGGAAGCTGGTATGGTAGGACGTGGTGAACGGCCGGCGGTTCCGCACGCAGTACGCGCGAACCGCGAAGCCGACCGGCCCCTCCGTGGCCACATGGACCACATCGGGGCGGAAGTCGTGAATGAAACTGGCGACCACCCGCCGCGACGGGACCGCCAGCCGAATCTCTTTGTACAAGGGCGCGGCGACGTTCGGGAACAGCCCCGGCTCGATGACGGCCACGGTATGCCCGCGCTCCCGCAGTTTGGCGATGCTGGTCTCCCACGACCGGACGACGCCGTTGACTTGCGGCCGCCAGGCGTCCGTGGCGAGCAGAATTCTGAGGGGCGCCGAGTCTTGATTCACGGGAGTCACCGATGAGCGAACCGGACAA
>JAYUGD010000801.1:0-10914 GCA_043767785.1 Zavarzinella sp.
GTCAACGAGGCAAGCCCGCGACCCGTTCCGGCGGGAACAAGTCACGGGCTTGCGGGGGTGGCGTCACTGCTTCCGACGGGCGAAGACCATTTACCGCAGGGGCGGGATCGTCTTCGGGGCGGGCCCCGGTTCAACGTGGACGGCGCTCGGCGGCATCGTCGCCGCCCCGTAACCCGGCACGTGCGGGTTGATGCCGACCGAATCGCCCGGGATGGGCGCGCAGTCGCACTCGCCGCCGACGTGATGGCACCCGGCGCCCAACTGCAACACGGAACAGACGGCCACGGCGGCCAACAATCGCTTCATCGGGTTCCTTCCCTCGTGAGTTCGGCGGCGGGTGAGGAGTCCCTTGCCCTCGTTCCCGTCGCCATCGTGGGGCCTTTCATCCGAATGGCCCGGTTTCCCCACTCTTTTCGGCAATCCCGGCCCGCGTGCATCATCCATTTTTCCCGGTTCCCCGGGTCGTCCTGATAAGATGAGCGAAATTGAGAAGGCCGATCATACGACGGGTGACTGAATGGACGCCGTGATTCTCGCCGCCGGGTTGGGCACGCGCCTGCGGCCACACACCAACGAAACTCCCAAGCCGCTGCTCAAGGTTCAGGGGCGGCCGATCCTCGATTGGACCATCGCCGCCCTGCCCCCGCAGGTGAAGCGGCTCATCGTGGTGACGAATTACCTCGCCGAGCAGATTGAAGCCTACTTGGCCGGCCAGCCGCATATTCGCGATTGGGTCAGCGTCCGGCAACCCGTCCCGCGGGGCACTGGGGACGCCTTGCTCTCGTGCCGGGACCACTCGACCAGCGAACGGATATTGGTTCTGAACGGGGACGACCTGTACGGAGCAAAAGACTTGGCGGTGCTGGCCTCCAAGCCGGCCGGCGTGCTGGCCCACCCCGTTGACGAGCCGCGAAAGTTCGGCATCGTCTTCTGCCACCCCGACGGCACCCTCGCCGAGATGATCGAAAAGCCGGAACTCGACGGCGCCCAACTGGCCAACATCGGGGCGTACGTGTTCCCGAAAGCCGTCTTCGACATTGAACTGACGTTATCGAAGCGGGGAGAATACGAAGTGACGGAAGCCGTGGACAAGTTGGCCAAGCGCGCCCCGTTCCACGTCGTCGAGGCGACTTTCTGGCTCCCCATCGGCACCGTGGCGGCGTGGGAAGCCGCCCAGACGGCCGATTTGACGATGGCTGCACCCGAGTAGTGGGCAGAAATGAGATTGAACCACAGAGGACACAGAGAACACAGAGGAAAGACAAAAGACAGAGAAGATATTCTTAGAAATGCCTTTCTCGGTTTTGGTCTTCTCTCTGTGTTCTCTGTGTCCTCTGTGGTTCAATCTCTTTTCCGACTTCTGACCACTTCTACCGGGTGTTCCAATCCGGCGACTCCACCCCGTGCAGGTGCCGCACGAAGAAATCGCGTCGCCGCCGCTCGCCATAGCTCCCGCCGTCCGAATGGCCCATGCCGGGGACCATCAGGAAGTCGAAATCCTTTTTCGCCTTAATGAGCGCGTCGGCCAATCGGTACGTCGATTCCGGCGGGACGTTCGTGTCCATTTCGCCGACGATCAGCATTAACTTTCCGGTCAACTTGTGGGCGTTGGTGACGTTCGATTGGGCGGCGTAGTGCGGGCCGACCGGCGCGCCCATCCATTGCTCATTCCATGAAGACTTGTCCATCCGATTATCATGGCAGCCGCAGGAGGAGACGGCCACTTTGTAGAAGTCGCCGTGGAAAAGCAGCGCGCCGGCGGAACTCTGCCCGCCGGCCGAGGTGCCGTAGATGCCGACGCGGGCCGTGTCGAGTTGCGGGTACTTGGCGGCCGCGGCCTTGATCCACGCCATGCGGTCCGGGAAGCCGGCGTCCCCGATGTTTTGCCAGCACACGTCGTGGAACGCCTTCGAGCGGTTCAGCGTCCCCATGCCGTCGCACTGCACCACGATGAAGCCAAACTCGGCCAAGGCTTGCCGGCCGTGGGCGGCCCGGAACGACTTGGGCACGAATGAATCGTGCGGCCCCGCGTAGATGTACTCGATGACCGGGTAGCGTTTCTTCGGGTCGAAGTCAGAAGGCCGGGTGATGACGCCCCAAATGTCCGTCGTGCCGTCCTGGCCCTTGGCCGTGAACACTTCCGGCGACTTCCAGGCCGTTCCCTTCAAGACTGACACGTCGGCGGCCCCCAGCGGGCCAATCAGTTTGCCGTCCGCGCCGTTCCGCAGTTCGTGAACGGGCGCGGCGTCCACGCGGGACCAAGTATCGAGATACACCTTGCGGTCCGGCGACCACTGCAACGCATGCGTTCCGTTCCCTTCCGTCAGCGGGACGGCGCCCGTGCCGTCGAAGTTAACGCGGTAAAAGTGAGTGAAGTACGGGTCTTGGCCCGGCTTGGTCCCGCAAGCCCGAACCACCAGTGTGCGTTTGGCGAAATCCGTGTGTTCCACCCCGCGGACGACGTGCTCTCCTTTGGTGATCGGCTTGCGAACCTTTCCTTCCTTGGCGTCGATCAGGTAAAGGTGATTCCAGCCATCCCGCTCGGAGGAGACGATGATTTCTTGGGCGTCGTCGTGGTAGATCAAGGTGAAGTTGGCGTACTGGTTCACGAAAGTTTTCGAGTGGTCGTCAAAGAGTGTCCGCGTCTTGCCGGTCGTCGCGTCCACGTCGATGATGCGAAAGCGTTGGTGTCCCCGGTCGGTCTTTTCGTAGGTGAAGTATTTGCCGTCCTTGCTCCAACGCGGCCGCGGAGTGCGGAAGTCGATTTTCTCCGCGTCGATCTTGGTCCCCTTCAGCGTCGCGGGGTCGAAAATCCAACCTTCGTAGGTCGTGAACTTGTCCCCGGCGACGGGGTAGATGTGCGAGTGCAATTTGGCCCGACCGCCGTCCTTTGGGGACGACTCGACGTACCACACTTCCGGATTGTCCCCCGGCTCGATCTTGTACGCACTGATCCGCTTGGCGTCCGGCGACCACGCGACGGTGCCGTAGAAGAGATTGGCAGTGCCGTCCGTCGTCAACGGCTTTTCGTCGCCGTCCTTCGACTTGAGGAAGAGGTTGTTTTCCTTTTGCAAGACGGTCCACCGGCCGTCCGGCGACGGGATGGTGTATTGCTTCGGACCCCGTGGCGGCCCTTTCGGCCCGCCGAGATGTGACGCCGTGTCGTCGCCGTCCTCATCGTCGGCATTCTGGTCGGGCCGGTCCTTCCCTTTTCGGGCCGGTCCGTCGGTCGTCGCGGTGTCCGCTTCCACGTCATACGTCCACCGGTCGCGGCCAAGGACAAATTGAATTTTCTTGAAGCCGTCCCGAAACTCGACGGCGTCGAACGGCCATCGGTACGCCTCCAACTTCGGGCCTTTTGCGGCCGCCACCGCCTTGATCAGTTTTTCATCGTGGAAGGCGGGCCGCTTGGCCCCCGACCCCGTGTCCACGACGATGAACATTCGCTTTCCGTTCGGCAAATCGCCCCGATACCAAAAAGCGTCTTGCCCGGCGACCCAGTGGGGTTCAATGGTCAGCGAAAACACCTTCGACGACCATTCAGCCGTCATACGGTCCGCGCTGGCGTGAACACGTTTCAGGTCGTCCGGGGTCGGAACGAAGCGGGGGAGTTCCTCGCCAAAACACGGCGCCGGAATACCGAGGAAGGCCAACCAGCAATAATGGCGCATGTAAGGTACTCGGCACAGTGGAAGGTGATGACGAGGGCGGCCGAAAGTGTTCTTACGGAAAAGCGGTCAGCCGACTTGGGTGTGCTCGTTGGTCCACGCGGGGGAACCCGCGGGCAGGACGGCCGACTTTGGTTGGACGGCCGCGAGGAAAATCAGCCGGCGTTCACAGAGGGTGACCTCGTCACCGTCGTGGATTTGGGTCGGCCCGGCGATCTTCTTGCCGTTCAGCAGCGTTCCGTTCTTGGACGCCACGTCGTGCAATTCAAAACTGAGATCGCTGTGGACGAGGATGGCACAATGGCGACGGGAGACAGTCGCGTCGTCGATGATGACATCGTTGTCGGGCAGGCGCCCGACAGAGTTCATGCCGATCTTCAACGGCAACTTGCGGCCCCGGTCCAAAATCCAGCAATGGACCGCCCCGTTTTTCACGGGCACGTCGGCCGGCGCGAGCGTTTGGAGGTCCGGGGACGAAGAAGTGGCTCGTAAGCGAATGTGACCGGCCACCGTGTGACTGCCGGCTGCCGTGGCAATACGCTCCCGCACTTTGCGGAACAACTCACGTCTCGGATTCCCTTCCAGATGAAGACTCTTCATCAAGTCAGGGTCCATAAACAATTACCTTGGGAGAGGTTAGGTAAGACCAATCACTATTACATTCTGGACATGCCACCGACGGATTGTCAAGAGATTACCAAAATAATCAGATAGGTCAAGAAAGAAACGGAAGGATAAAATGGGCCGTCTCATCAATGATCGGCCCTCGGCGACCTCTCTCTTTAATGATTGTTCGAGATTCTCAGAACATTTTCAAGACACGGTTTACGTTCTGGCCTCGATCAAGAAAGAAAAAAATAGGTCACATGCGGAATAGTGTCAAAACTGTGCCGCGAGATGAGAGTATGGCAGGCAGGCGCGGGAGGGGACACACTTTTCGCTCCCATTTCACATGCCGATTCAATACTCCGCTTGCGGGGAAGGTTAAAATACAATCACCCACTTCCTCCCGCTGGCCCTTTTCCATGGGGAGTACGCCGATGGCCTTGTCCGTGGCTCAACTCGAACAGCAGAAGAAACAGGCCGAGGAACTGTTGTTCTCCGGCCCGGAAACGGTCGGCTTCGCCAAGGGCCTGTTCTTCGGGCAGGTGAACGCGGCCGACCTGTTCCCCTACCCGCAACTGTCGCCGGCGACGCAGGCGAACACCGACCAGACCGTGGCCGAGGTTCGCCAGTTCTGCCGGGAGAAAATTGACGCGGCGGCCATTGATCGCTCGGCCGACATCCCGCGAAGCGTCATCGACGGCCTTGGCGACCTCGGCGTGCTGGGCATGTGCGCCCCCGAAGAATTGGGCGGGCGCGGGTTCAGCCAACAGGCTTACTGCCAGATCTTGGAAATCATCGGCGGAACCTGCGCGTCCACGGGCGTGTTCGTGAACGCCCACCACAGCATCGGCATGCGGGCGCTGCTGCTGTTCGGCACGCCGGCCCAACAGGCCCGCTGGTTGCCCGACATGATCGCCGGGCGAAAGCTGGGGGCCTTCGCCCTCACGGAAGCCCAAGCCGGGTCGGACGCTTCCAACGTGCAGACGATGGCGACGCCCTCGGAAGACGGCACGGCGTACCTCCTCAACGGCGAAAAGCGGTACATCACCAACGCGGCCATCGCGGACGTGCTGACCGTGATGGCCCGCACGCCGGCCCCGAGTCCCGGCAAGCCGAACGACACCAAGGTGACGGCCTTCCTCGTCACGCCGGACACGCCCGGCTTCCAAGTGATCGAGTCGCGGGCCGAAAAGTGCGGCATCCGCGGCACGGCCACCGGCAAACTGCGGTTCACGGACATGCGGGTGCCGAAGGAGAACGTCCTCGGCCCCGTCGGCAAAGGCTTGAAAGTCGCCCTCACTGTCTTGGACTTCGGCCGCACGACCTTCGGCGCCAGTTGCACCGGGGCCGCGAAAGCCTGTTTGCAGGCGGCCGTCAAACACGCCAAGAGCCGGGTGCAGTTCCAGCAGCCGCTGGCCGACTTCGAGATGGTGAAGAAGAAAATCGCCTTCATCGCCGCCCACGCCTTCGCCATGGAATCGGCCACCACCCAATGCGCCGCCCTGATCGACCGCGGGGCCGACGACTACATGCTGGAGACGGCCATCCTCAAAGTGTTCGCCACCGAACACCTGTGGACGTGCGTGTACGAGACGATGCAAGTCTTCGGCGGCCAGTCGTATTTCACGAACGAACCCTACGAACGCTGGATGCGCGACGCCCGCATCAACACCATCGGCGAGGGGGCCAACGAGGTGCTGAAGGCATTCATCGCCGTCGTCGGCTCCCGCGGGCCGGGCCTGAAGTTGGACGCCCTGCGGCGTGGCATAAAGACCGCCCCGTTCGGCACGATCCCCAAGCTGTTCGGCTTCGGCTGGCACGAACTGGGCCGCCGTTTGACCCGGCCAACCGTGCCGGTGAAGCACGCCTCGCTCAAACGCGATGCCAAGCGGTGGTCCAAGCACGTCAAGCGACTCGGCACGCTGTTGCCGTGGGTGTTCCTGAAGTGTGGGACGGAGGCGAAGTTCCTTCAAGCCCAGTTGTTGCACGAGCGCATCGCCGACATCGTGATCGACGCCTACGTCTCCGCGTGCGTGTTGAGCCGGCTGGACATGATGCTGACGTTGGGCCACGACCAGAACGGCAACGTGATGCAGATCGAAGCCGGCCGGTGTTTCCTGCGCATGGCCGACCGGCGCATGGCCGACCGCTTCGCGGGGCTGTTCGACAACGATGATGACCTGACCGTATCGGCCGCAAACGCGGCGTTGAAATAATCAACCGCCGTCAGGCGGTCTTGTTGGAGTTCCGCCTTCAGGCGGTCTTGGACCTGCCACCTACAAGGCCCGAAAGGAGCGGAGTCTTCGACGCTCCGACCCCTTAGGCGAACAGTCGTCACCCCCGAAGGCGAACCTTCGAAGACTCGGTTCGCCGGCCACACTTGGCAGGCAGGTCCAAGACCGCCTGAAGGCGGAACTCCAACAAGACCGCCTATCGGCGGTAATCGGTTGGTTCACCCCAACTTGATCGTCACCGTCTTCGTTTCGGTGTAATGGTCCAGCGCCGCTTCGCCGTTCTCGCGCCCCTGACCGGACATCTTGAACCCGCCGAACGGGGTGGACGTGTCCACGACGTGGTAGGTGTTCACCCAGATCGTCCCAGCCTTCACTTGCTTGGCGTATAGGTGGGCCTTCTCCAAGTTCGTCGTCCACACGCCGGCCGCGAGGCCGTAGCTGGTGTTGTTGGCCCGCTCAACCACTTCATCGAACGTCTCGAACGGCAACACGCTGACCACCGGCCCGAAGATTTCGTCCGTGGCGATGGTCATGTCGTCGGTGACGTTGTCGAAGATCGTCGGGGAGACGAAGTACCCGTTCGGGCCGACGCGCTCACCGCCGACGACCAACTTCGCCCCGGCCTTCTGCCCGGCCGCCACATAGCCGAGAATCTTGTCGAGTTGCTCTTGGGATACTTGCGGCCCTTGGTCCGTGTCCTCGGACATCGGGTCGCCGATCTTGCGCTGCTTGGCCCGCGCCGCCAGCCGTTCGACAAATTTCTCGCGGATCGACTTTTCCACGAACAGCCGGCTCCCGGCCGTGCAGCACTGGCCGCAGTGGAAGTAGATCGCGTGGAAAGCCCCCTCGACCGCCTTGTCCAAATCGCAGTCGGCGAAGATCACGTTGGGCGACTTGCCGCCGAGTTCAAACGTGCAGCGCTTCAGCGAGTTGGCGGCATTCTTCTGGATGATCTTGGCCGTATCGACGTGGCCGGTGAAGGCGATCTTGTCGATGTCCGGGTGCTTGACCATCGCGTCGCCAGTCGTCTCGCCCAAGCCGGCGAGCAGATTGATGACGCCCGGCGGGAAGCCGACTTCGATGGCCAGTTCGGCGAGGCGCATCGCCGAGAGAGGCGTCTGCTCGGCCGTCTTCATCACGATGGCGTTTCCACCGGCGAGGGCCGGGCCCCATTTCCACGCGAGCATCAAGAGCGGGAAGTTCCACGGGATGATCTGCCCCACGACGCCGACGGGTTGCCGCAGCGTATACGAGAGGAACCCGCCGCGGACGGGGACCGTCTTTCCTTCGATCTTGTCGGCCCAGCCGGCGTAGTAGCGCAGCGTGTTGACCACGCCGCCCACGTCCCCCCGAGAATCGCGGATGGTCTTGCCGCAGTTCAGCGATTCAAGCATGGCCAATTCCCCGGCCTCCTGCTCAATGCGGTCGGCCAGCTTATACATCAGCCGGCCGCGGTCGGCGGCGTCCATGCGGGACCACGGCCCCGTCTCGACGGCCCGGCGGGCGGCCTTCACGGCCATGTCCACATCTTTCGCGGTGGCGTGGGCGACCTTGGCGATGGTCTCGCCCGTGGCCGGGTTCAGCGTCTCGAACGTCGAGCCGTCCGAGCTGTCCACCCATTCGTTGTTGATCATCAGGCGGGTTTGGCGGATGCCCGGCTTGGCGGGTTTCGCGGCGGTCGTCACCATCGGGAGAGTCCTCGTTGAAGGAAATCGGGAAGACGCATCATAACCGATCATTTCGCCGCTGCAACCACCCGCGCCGAAAAGAGTTTGACCCGCCCCCCGCGGCCGTCATAATGAGGACACTGTTCCAGCGAGCCACTTCCATGACGCGACTTGTTCACGCCTCTCTGTCGGCCATTGTCCTTTTGTTCCTCGCCATGCCCGTCTCCGCGGACGAGCCGACCGTCGGCGGGAAGACCAAAAGCGAATGGATGGTTTTGGCGAAGGACGCGAACCCCCGCAAGCGCGAGGCGGCGGTCGTGGCCCTCGGCATCCTCGGGGGGAAAGACCGCAACGTCCAAGAAACACTCCGGGAGTTGCTGCTCAACGACCCGGCCGAGCGCGTGCGGTTGAAGGCGGTGTTGATCGTGCAGGACTTGGACAAGGAAACGGTCCTTCGCGCCCTGTTGCCCACGCTGGCCGACTTGTTAAAAGGGGACAAGTCCCCGGCCGTGCGGGCCGCGGCGGCGGGGGCGTTGGGCAAGGCAGGGGAGAACGCGAAGACCGTCATCAACGTCATCATTGGGGCGTACAAGGACGCGGACGTCAGCGTGCGGACGGCGGCGGCCGACGCGACCGGGCGCATTGGCTTCGAGGTCAAGGCCGCCGTCCCCGACCTGACCGAGTTGCTCAAAGACGCGGACACCGGCGTTCGACTCGCGGCCATCTTCGCCCTCGGCCGCATCGGGCCGGACGGGGCCGCCGCGACGACCCGCCTCGCGGAATTGTTGGCGACGGACAAGGATGCCAACGTGCGAAAGGAAGTTGCCCGGTCGCTCGGCCTGCTGGGGCTGGACGCCAAGGCCGCCGTGCCGGCTCTGGCGAAGGCGCTCAGGTCTGACGCGGCAACGGAAGTGCGGCAACAGGCGGCCCTCGCCTTGGGGAAGATGGGGATGGAACTGAAAGCCGTGGCGTCGATTTTGGTGGACGTCCTCAAAACGGACGCCGACAAGTCCGTGCGTTTGCTGACCGTGCAGGCCCTCGCCAGCGGCATGGGAAGTGGGTTGAAGGATTACCTGAAAGAACTCTCCGAGCAGATGGCGAAAGACCCCGAGGGCGAAGTGCGGTTGGCCATCGTGCAGGAAGTCGGCAACCTCGGCCCGGACGCCAAAGAGGCGTTGCCCGCCCTCGTCAAGGCCACGACGGACGTGCAGATCACCATCCGCGAGGCGGCAAAGGTCGCCGTCAAAAAAGTGAAAGGTTGATGAGTGGGCCGACATCTCTTGTTGTGAGCTGACGGTCCGCGGCGTAGACTAACTTCTACCCGCCTCTGTCCAATTCGCCGGAGTCTTTCATGCGGTGGCAATACGCCATCATCTTGGTTCCCGCTTTCCTGGCGGGCATCCTCACGATTTGGCTGGTCCGGCACCTGACCCACCGCAAGGCGACCGCCGCCCCGCCGGATACGCAACTTGTCCAATTCAAGGCGCCGGATGCCCCCCCCGCGGCCCCGCCGAAGGTGGATCAGTTCGCCACGCAAGTCAAGCCGCTGCTGACGAAGTACTGCGTGACCTGTCACAACGACAAGAAGCAGGCCGCCGGCCTGAGTCTCGAACCGTACACGGATGCCGTCACCGCCACGAAGGCCCGCGACACCTGGGAACTCGTCCGTGAACACGTTGATACGAAACAAATGCCGCCCAAGAAGTCGGTCCAACCGACCGACGACGAGCGGAAGCTCATCGTCGCGTGGGCGGAGAGCGCCGTCAGCAAAGTTGATTGCCAGTTGGCTCGCGACCCCGGCCGGCCGACGATCCGACGGCTGAACCGGGTGGAATACAACAACACCGTCCGCGACCTGCTGGGCGTGGATGTGCAACCCGCGGAGGACTTCCCGTCCGACGACGTCGGCTACGGGTTCGACAACATTGGAGACGTCCTCTCCATGCCGCCGATCCTCTTGGAAAAATACCTTGGCGCCGCCGAAAAAGTGTTGGACGCCGCCGTCGTACTCCCCAAAATCGCGGCGAGCAGCAAAGAAGTGTTCAAACCGCAAAACGTGCGGGTGACGCTCGGGAACAAGGCCAAGGAAAAGAACCGCATCGCCCTCACGGAAAACGGCTCGGCCATCGTCTTCTACGACTTCATTCATACCGGCGAGTACATCTTCCGCTGCCGGTGTTACGGCGAGCAGGCCGGGGACGAATTACCCAAGTTGGCCATCGAGTTCAACAAGCGGCCGGTGAAGGAATTCAGTGTCGATGCCCTCGAAGGCAAAGCGAAGAGCTACGAGGCCCGGACCAAAGTGACGGCCGGGAAGTACGAAGTCGCCTTCTCGTTCATCAACGACTACTTGGACCCGAAGACGCGCAAAGACCGGAACCTGTACATCGAAATCATGGAGATCGAGGGGCCGATCAACCCGGTCCCCAAGGCGCCGCCGGCGCCCCATGCCAAGATTTTCTTCACGCAGCCCAAGTCGAAGGAAGACCGGGAGCCTGCCGCCAAGGGAATCCTGACCGCCTTCGCCACGCGGGCGTACCGCCGGCCGGTGACGGAAAACGAAGTCGCCCGTCTGGTCAAGCTGTTCCAGTACGCGGACACGCCCGGCGAATCGTTCGAGGCGGCCGTCCGGCACGCGATGAAGGCCGTGTTGGTCAGCCCGCACTTCCTGTTCCGCATCGAGAAGGACGCCGAGCCGAACAACCCGGAGGCCGTCCACCCGATCAGCGACTACGAGTT
>JAYUGD010000802.1:0-3997 GCA_043767785.1 Zavarzinella sp.
CGCGGTGGTTCCCGGACCCCGACACTTTCGACCCCCTGCGCTTCACCCCGGAAAGCGAGGGGAGCCGGCCGGCGTGCTCGTGGTTCCCGTTCGGCGCCGGGCCGCACGCCTGTGTCGGGCGCGGCTTCGCCCTGTCGGAAGCGACCCTCATCCTTGCCCGGATCGTGCGGCGCTACTGTCTCGAACCCGTTCACAGTCAAAAAGACCCGGAGCCCGAAGCGCGACTGCTCTTGCGGCCCAACGGGGGACTTCGACTCACGGTCAGGCGTCACGGGCTAGGCTGAAAGGAATCGCTGCCATTCAAGAAAAATGCGACCCGCCAAGTTGGTGGCCGAAACCCTCCACTCGCGTAGCGAATGTGATGACTTTTGCGCGTCATCGGTGACGGGAGGTAACCGCGCGGATAGTAACTGCACGAACCGCGGGGCAAAGACGTGGGGAAAAGGAAAGCGCCTGAAACAATGATCGGTTAATGAACTGCATCCAACAGGAGTCGAACCTGTAACCTTCGGTTTCGTAGACCGGAGACGATTTTTCCTGATTAGCAGTCAGTGTATTGGGTTGTGTCGATTTTTCAAATATTGTTGCGTTGACCATTGCGGGCCGTGGTGCGAAATGGCCAACGCTTTCATCGCAGCCAACTCGGCGTGGGCGCGGGGGTCAGCCCCACGGGACCCCGAGCCGCGAGAAAAGCGCCTTCGTTTCGACCGGCCCGGCCACCGCCGGCCGCTCCCCCCTCACCAGCCACACCGCCCCGACGATGCCCAGTACGGCCACCGTCAGCCCCACCACGATCCCCGCGGCGAGCAGTCCCATCTTGGCGTTTTGGCTTGGCGGCGAATCCCCTTCGGAGAGTGGTTCGCGGGAAATTGTAGGGGATTGGCGGGGGGCCGTCTGCCGGGGCGGGGAGCGGGTACGATGGCGGCTTACCCAACGGGGAAAGCACGATGGACGACCAGCAACTGGCCGCCGAGCCGACTGTGAAGTACACGCCGTGGCCCGCGTGTACGGCCGAGACGATCTACGATTACAGCTTCGCGGTCCGGCCCGACCCGACCCACCCTCGAATGCGGCCTTGCCGAGCCGCATTCGACCTGTTTCGGTTCTTGGACTATCGCCCCATGATGGAGTTCACGGAGCGGGCGTTCAACGACTTCCGCGAAGAACTGGCCAAGGTCGGCTTCGAGTTGCTTGAGATCGAGCGTGTGCCGCACCTGGAGATGGTTCACGTCAAGTTGTTTTAGGCGGGATTTTTACGCTGATGCCGGAGCCGTACCCGGCCGGCACTCCAAAAGTGTCTTGGCCCGACCTGAGGGCCGCCAGCAGATCGGCGGCCCGAATCGTCGTTCCCAGTTTAATTTCGGATTCGGGCCTCGCCTCGCTGACGGCCTTGGCCCGGTACACCTCAACGACGCCGTCCGGGTCCGAAGCGACGGCGGCCAGACACACCCCGCGGATGTAAAGCCGGTTGAAATGATCTTCGGCGATGATGTCGGCGGCGTTGGGCCCGACCTTCCTTGGCTTTGCGCCCGCCTTGCCTCGCGGCGTCTCTGACGTTTTGATCCACCGGTTGGCTTTCATCCGGATGGTCAGCCACCGTTCGTCGTGTTCGCGGATGGCTTCGGCCAAAAGGGCCGGATAGTCGGCCAGCCCGCGAGGCGTCAGACGGTCAGAGTTCGGCGTCCAGCCGGCGGCGATGTCATCCGCGAGCTCAGTGAGCATGATCTGACGGACTTCGGGAGTCAGGTTCTCAAAGTGAAACATAGCTTTGGTTCCTCAACAGGAACGCCGGCCCTGACCCGCGGGGAACCAACGCCGCGAAGTCAGGGCCGGCCGGCCGGTTAATTACTCCGGCCGTCCCGTTGCCGAGATTGTAGCAGGCACGCCGCGCCCCCGCCGCCGTGTAACCCCCACAATCGGGGGCATGCCCATCATCGCCGCCCCCACCGACCGCCTGGAGTACAACGGTCTCCTGCTGGAGGCGGGCGCCACGTCCACGACGGTGACGGCGAAGTTCGTCTACGACGCCGCCGGCCGCACCGTCACCCACACCGTCCTGACGATCCGCGCCAAGTCCAAGGTGGTCTTCGGCGGCACGCAAGACGTGGCGATGTCCGCCGTCCGCGTCGCGCTCGAACGCCCCGGCGGGGTGTTGGTCTTCACGGGCAAGGGCTACGACATCGAGATCAACGGGGCGGGCAAGCCCCGCGACGTGCGCTGGGGACCGAAGCCCAGTATCCTCGAATGGCGCACGCTGGGCGGCGGCCAGGGGGCCGACATCGTCTGGGTGTGCGAAGTCGCCCTGAACAATTGCGAGGACGCCGCGTTCACCGGCATCCTCGAATACAACTACACGCTGGGCCTGTCCACCGACGAGGGGGGCTACTCGGTCCGCACCGTCACCGGGACGCTCGTCATCGCCGCGACGCGGGTCGGCGTCGCCAACCGGGCCATCCCGGACACCGCCGACAACTATTTCGACCGCGTCTGTCCGCTGCCGATCGCGAACTACAAGCGGACGATCCAGCGGACGTTGAACGAGGGGAAGGACAAGCTTCAATTCACCGTCACCGACACGGAGATGGGCGGCAACCCGCTGCCGGCGGGCGTGGTGGCGGCGAGCGGCAGTCACGAACTGAGCACGTCGGCCCAAGGGGCGAAGGGATTTCAGATTTGGAACGGCACGCTATCGGCCGATTACGAAATGCAGAAGGGCGTCGCCCGCAGCACGGCCTACGGCTACTTTCTGACGCTGTTGGCCGACCGGGCGAACGGCGACCGCCCGGACTGGTTTTGGATGCCGCTGTCCATGCGGATCGCCGAGCCGGAGATTTACGGCCGCAAAGGCGCCGCGTTTTCGATGACGTACACGCTCATGCGGGACAAACACGCCCCCCCCATCATGTGGCCGGCCCCCGTCGGCGCGCTCTGGCGGCCGGTCCCCGGGGCCGACTGGAACGTCTGGGCCGCGTCGCTGCCGCTGGCCCGCGGCAACCGGGGGATCGCCGGCCTGAAGCACAGGGCGGCCGACGACGTCATCGTGGACCTCTGCCTCAATCAGGGGGCAATCATCCAAGGGGGCCGCGGGGCGCAACTCCTCTTGGAGCCGGGCAATTTAGACGGGCTGTTCGACTGGGCCGACTTCGCCCGCGCCCTCAACGTCCCTGCCCAAGTCGCCCCCATCGGCTCGTGGACCAAGTACGAGTGCCGCCTCGTGGTCGAGCCGGTCACCAACCGCGTCCTGCACACCCCGCTCGCCACGGCCCCGCTCCCGCCGTCCGGTTCCACGGGGACCGGCGAGAGCGTCCTTCGCAGCCAGTTCGCCACGCCGCGAAATTCGGCCTACTTCGCCCCGCAGGTCTCCCCGCCGACCATCGTCCAAGTGGCCGCGTCCGACTCGTTTTTCGTGCGACTCGTCGGCCGGGCCGTCCGCATCGGCCACGAGATTTCCCCGCCGGCGCTCCTGCTCGCGGACAACTCCCCCGTCCACGAGGCGAACGACCCGCGGCACGGCACGTTCTTCTCGACGTGGACGGCCGGGTACACGACGCACCCGATTCAGGCGGCCGAGTGGAACCTCCGCTACTTCGTCCAGCGCGCCCAAGGGTCGCCGGGCCTGTCGATTCTGTCCCCGCCCCGGCCCGACGAGCCGGGCAACATTTTCCGAGGAACTGTCCGATGAGCGTGAAAATCGAGGACGACGGCTTCATCGACGTGCATGTCGGCGACGCCAAGGTCGCCGTGGACCTGTACGCCGCCCACAACCGACTGCTGGACCTGTACCGGGAGACGGAAGACGCCGAAGCCGTCGCCCGGCCCGCCGGCGCGGCCTCGCCTGTCCCCCTCAACCAGCGGATCGCCGATTACATGGGGGAACTCGGCTTCGGCCGCGTCAGCCACCGGGCGGCGACCAAATTCGCCGAAGCGATGCACGCGGCGGTGGGGGACCTCCGAAAAAACGACGGTGCGCCGGCGTCACCTTCGACGACTGCCGGTA
>JAYUGD010000803.1:0-3995 GCA_043767785.1 Zavarzinella sp.
TGGCGGGGCCGCGGACGCCGGACGAAAAGACCCGCCTGACCGTCCGCGGCATTGATGTCATGCTGGTGTTGGATACCTCCGGCAGCATGGAGGAAGAGACGTTCACGTGGCAGGCCGGCTCAACGCCCGTGAGCCGGCGCGAGGCGGCCAAGCGGGCGTTCCGCCTGTTCGTGGCCGGCGGGGACGGCCCGGACGGCACGCACTTCGACGGCCGGTCCACCGAGCGCGGGACGGACGCCGTCGGCCTCATCACCTTCTCGACGCTGCCGCAGACCGTCAGCCCGCCGACGCTGAACCACTCCGTGATGCTGGACATCCTCGACAAGACGCCCCCCGCCGGCGTCCTCGACACGGCCACGAACATCGGCGACGCGCTCGCGGAGGGGGTCATCCGGCTGGGCCAATCGCCGACGCAAGAAAAAGTGTTGATCCTCCTCAGCGACGGCGAACACAACTACGACCTCGCCGACCCGGAGCGCGCCCCGCTCAAGCCCCAACAGGCCGCCCGCCTGGCCGCCGCCCGCGGCATCAAGGTGTACGTGATCGACGCCGGCGGCGACCCGGAAGACGGCCCCAACGGCGACGCCCGCCGGGCCGGCCGGGACGTGAACCGGCAAATCGCCGAGATCACCGGCGGCCAAGCCTTCCTGGCCAACGACGGCGCCCAACTCCGCGACGTGTGCCGGCGGATCGACCAACTGGAACGCCGCCCCGTCGTCAGCCCGGTGTACCGCCGGTATCACGACTACGCCGTGTGGTTCTTGGGTTTTGGAGTGTTGTGCGCGGTTGCCGTTTTCGTGTCCGAGCGGACGGTGTGGCGGCGGTTGGCATAACGGGCCAATGGCTCCGCTACAATGACCCGACAGCGTCAGGAGGATTTCCCGCATGAGTAGCCCAGTCATCTCCGGGTGGGAAAGGACGGTCCTTGCCGTGGAAAAAGTACGCGAACGCCTTCGCCGAATCACGACGACCTTGGAAGAGGCCGGCGTGGCATACGCCGTGATCGGCGGGAATGCCGTGGCCGAATGGGTTGGCCGCGTAGACGAAGCGGCCGTGCGAAATACGCAGGACGTGGATATTTTACTGCGGCGTGCTGATTTGCCGGCCGCGATCATCGCCGCCGAGGCCGCCGGCTTTGTCTACCGCCACGCGGCCAGCATCGACATGTTCTTGGACGGAAAGGGTGGCAAGGCGAGGGACGCCGTCCATGTGATTCTCGCCAACGAAAAGGTCCGGCCCGAGTATGCGGCTCCGGCCCCGGACGTGACGGAGTATCACGCGGGAGCCAGCTTCCGCGTCTTGGTGCTCGAATCTCTTGTGCGGATGAAATTGACATCGTTCCGTGACAAGGACAGAACCCATCTTCGCGATTTCATCGGCGTGGGTTTGCTCGACGAAACGTGGCCCGCCAGGTTTCCCCCCGAACTGGCCGAGCGGTTGCAACTCCTGCTCGACACGCCGGACGGTTGACGAGAATCCCCATGCCGACATTTTCAAAGGCCGAGCGGGCGGCGGCCCATCACCTGATCGAACTCGCGTTGCTCGAAGACCTCGGGGACATGGGGGACATCACCAGTGTCGCCACCATTCCCGAGAACCTTGAAGGCAAGGCCGCGTTCGTCGCCCGGACCGAGGGCATCTTGGCGGGGTTGGCCGTCGCGGAGGCGGTCGCTCATTGGGTGGACAAGCGACTGGTGTTTGAGGCGAAGTTAGACGATGGGGATGGTCTGACGAAGGGGGCCGTCATCGCCACGCTGGCCGGGCCGATGCGGAGTCTGTTGGCGGCGGAGCGGACGGCTCTGAACTTCCTGCAACGGCTCTCCGGGGTGGCGACACTGACCCGGCAATTCGTGGACGCCGTCGATAATCCCAAAGTGCGGTTGCTGGACACGCGGAAGACGACGCCCGGCTGGCGGCTCTTGGAGAAGTATGCCGTGCGTTGCGGCGGCGGGGCCAATCACCGCATAGGCTTGTTCGACGCCATCCTTATTAAGGACAACCACCTCGCGGCGATCCGCGAGGCCGAGGTCCACGGGTCGCAAGAGGATTTTTGGAAGGTGTTCGCCGGCCGGCTGGCCAAGATACGGGCCGACTACCCCGGCGTGATTCTGGAAGTTGAAGTCGATTCCTTGGCGCAGTTCGAGCGGTTACTGCCGTTGAAGCCGGACATCGTCTTGCTCGACAACATGACCAACGAGCAGATGCGGGCCGCCGTGGCGACGCGGAATCAACGCGACCCGGCGGTGCAATTGGAGGCGTCCGGCGGGGTAAACTTGCAAACCGTCCGCGGCATCGCCGAGACGGGGGTGGACCGCATTAGCGTCGGGGCGATGACGCACTCCGCGAAGGCGCTGGACATCGCGCTGGATTATCTAGCATGAGGGCATGAGCCACCGCTTTCGTCTCACCAACGGCCACTTGCTCGGCCTCGCCGTGCTGACAGCCGCGTTCTTCTACCTCGTTGACTACCCCCTCTGGCACACGGACATCTGGGCGCACGCCAAGTACGGCGAGGCGTACCTGAAACTCGGCTTCTTCGACCGCGAACCGCTGTCGAAGTTCACCGACCAGGAAGCCCCATTCGCCCACGTCGCGTGGCTGTCGCAGGTGCTGTACTTCAAGCTGTACCAGTGGGGGGCGGCGTTCGGCGGCGATTCCCCGGCCAGTCAACTGCAAAACGGTGCCGAGGCCCTGCGGCTCTTCCACTTCCTCTTGTTGATGGCCCGGTTCACGCTCGTCTGGCTCACGTTCCGGCGGTTCGGCGGGTCGAGCGCGTGGGCGGCCGTGTGCCTGGGGTTGTACATCCTCGCCGTCGGCATCGGCTCGGCGATCCAGCGGCCGCAGGCGTTCGGCCTCTTCTACATGACGCTCTTGCTCTACGCTCTCAGTTCGCCGACGCTCTCGCGGAAGTGGCTGGTGATCCTACCGCTCACGTTCGGGCTATGGGCCAACATGCATGGCACATTCGTGGTGGGCTTGGCCGTCCTCGGGTTGCACACGCTGGGCCGGGCTTTGGAACGCGGCTTTACGGACGGCGAAGTGAAGAAGCTCGTTCTCGTCGGCGTACTGTCGTTTCTGACGACGCTCATCAACCCGCACGGGCCGGTGCTCTATTGGCACATCGCCAACTTCTCCAAGCACCCGAACCTGAAGACGATGACCGAGTGGCATCCCATGAAGTTCCAAGCTGGCGGCGGGAGTCACTGGCCGTACATCATGTCGCTCGTGCTGCTCGGCTTCATCTGGTTCCTCGGCCGGCGAAAGGTCGGCCCGGCCGGTTATCTCGTCGCGTTGCCGTTCGTCCTGTGGCCGTGGTGGCAGGAGCGGTCGCTGCTCTGGTGGTGGGCCATCGCCATGTGGCTCCTCGCCCGCCTCGGCCCAGGCTTAGGCGAACGGTTTGCCACGCTGCCGAGTTTCCCGGAGGGGGAGCCGCGGCGGTGGAAGTTTGCGGTCGTGATCGGCGCCATGACATGTGGCATTATCTATGCGTTGAAGTCGTTCTTTGTCACCTACGCCCAGCCAATGAAAGTGATCCCGGCCGTATCGCCGGGGACGCCGTGGCAATTCGCGCTTGAACTGACGGCCCCGCGCGAGCGCTACGGAGACTGGCTTCGGCCATTGCGAGCGGAGAGCAACCGACAATTCTGGACTGGTGATTTCAAGGGCGTGATCTTCGCCAGTGAGACCCAGGGGGATTTTCTAGTCTGGGCGCTGCCGCCAGAAATGCGGGTGACGCTTTTCACGCACGCCCACGTCTTCGGCCAACAGCACTGGGACGACTGCCTCGACGTGAAGGCCGGCGAGCCGAACACGTTGGAGATATTGAAGAAGCTCGACGCCCGCCTGCTGGTCGTGGAGACGGACACGCACAAGGCGCTGTGTCAGATCATCCGCGACTCGCCGGAGTGGGTCGTCGTGCAGGACGAGGTTCCCCCGCCGCACCCAGCGGGGGAGATTCGGCACGAGCGATTTATCGCGATCAGAAAATGAGCGAC
>JAYUGD010000804.1:0-1302 GCA_043767785.1 Zavarzinella sp.
GGCCGTCCAACCCGAGCAGCACGTTGGACGGCTTCAGGTCGTGGTGGACGAAGCCGCTGCGGTGGACGGCCGACAACGCCTCCGCCATACGGACGCCGAGCCACACCACGCCGTCCACGTAATTGGCCCGCCGCAGGAAGGCGTCGGGGATCAAGTCGGCCGGCTCCGGGTCGGTCGCCTGGCGGTTGCGGCGCGCCGCGTCGAGGATGGTGGCCGCCGTCCGCGGCCGCTGCCGGGCGTCGGACTCTTCCCGCAGCGGGAAGGCCACTTCCAGCAGGTCTTCGAGCGTCGAGTTCCCGTGGTACGGCATCACGATGATGAACAGGCCGCTCGACATGTCGTGCGGGGCGGACAGCACCGAGACGACGTTCTTGTGCCCAAGTTGGCCCAGCACCTTGGCCTCGTCGCACTGCTGGCGGGACAGTTTCACCACCACGGTGCGGTCAACCGTCTCCTCGCGGGCCAGGTAGACGCGGCTGAACGCGCCCTTGCCCAGCGCCCGCACGAGGTTGTAGTCCCCGATCTGGGCGCCGGCCTCGGGCCACGCGCCGCTGACGCCGCCGTGCGTGGACCCGGCCGAACTGCGGCCCGCCTTCTCCGTGGACGGCTTCGGCGCCGGTTCGACGGCCGCCGGCGCCGTGGGCAGGGGGATCGTCGCCTGCTCGACCGTCTCCGCGAGGGCCGGCGGGTCTTTCAACGACTGCTGCGCCAACAGCCGGCCGAGCGAGATGTGGTAGGCCGGGAACCGGCGGCAGAACGTCTCCAAGTCCACGGCCTCGCCGGCGTGGACCCGCAGCCAATACTCGGCGAAGGCCAAGTCGAGGACGGCCGCCTTGTCGGCGGTCAGGCCGGGGTGCTGTTCCAAGGCGGCCCGGGTGTCCGGGGCTTCGCCCTTGGCCCAGCGGTCAATGATGTCGGCGGCGAGTTGGCGGGCCGTCAGGGATGGCGTTGGCATCGTGCGCGAGCAATTCTTGTGAGCAGGCCGGCCATGACGGGGGAATGGCGGCCCGCGGGGTGCGGCGTCGGGGACATTAGTCTCTAGAGTGCGGCCGGCGACGAACCGCGCGAATTGACCGGATTGACAACGCCAATTGCTTCGCGGGGGATGAAGAATTTGGCCACGGCGTGAAAAGGTGACCGGGTGACAAGGTGACAAGAGCCAAGAGGGCCGAGCGGCGTCAGCTCAATGCCCTCGATTTAAGAAACGGTCTGGGAACCGCGACATGTCATGGCGTATTTGGTTGTGCCGGTTTTCGCCCCAACGGGGCGGGGGAAAATAGCCAGGGGCGGCTTCCGCCCCTG
>JAYUGD010000805.1:0-1301 GCA_043767785.1 Zavarzinella sp.
TGTCGCCGTGGAGAACGACTTCCTCGGCACGGTCATCGGTTTGATGACGCGCATTCACCCGCTGCTCACGCGCGAGCAAGCAGCGACGATCCGCGGGACGCTCGCGGACGACTTCAACGCGATGGCCGAGCGGCCGGAACTCGAACGCCTGCCGTCGATGTTGCCGTGGAACCTCGGGATGCTGCTGCCGGACCGCCAACAGGCGTTCGTCTACTGCCCGCCGCACGATAAGGGCGAGAAGTTGCCGCTCGTCGTCGTCTGCCACGGGCACGGGGGGAATCCGCTGGTCGGCTGCCTGCCGTGGGCCGACCTGGCCGACGACCTCGGCTTCGTCGCGGCGTTCCCGACCTTCGGCTACGGCAACTGGGAACACCCGGCCGCCGGGCTGGCGATCGTCAAGTGCCGCCGGGCGGTGACGGACCGCTTCGCCGTGGACGAGACGCGGGCGGTCCTGGCCGGCATTTCGCAGGGCGGGTGCGGCGTGACGCGCGGGGCGACGGTGGCGAAGTGGGCGGGGCTGGTCTACGTGTCGCCGACGATGGAGGTGCGCGAGTTCGCGGCCGACACGGCGTTCGCGGAATTGTGGACCGGCGGCCCGGTGCTGGTCGCGCAGGGCGGCCGGGACATCAACGTCAAGCCGAAGACCGTCGATGCCGGCGTCGCGGCGCTGCGGGCCATCGGCGTCGCGGTGACTTACGTCCAAGACCCCGACGCCGACCACTTCTACTTCTTCGAGAAGCGCGACGAGTTCGCGGAGCAGTTCCGGGCGTGGTGGCCGACGGCAATCCCGCCGGCCGGGTGAGGCGTTACGCCTTGGCTTTGGCCTTGGCCGGCGTCTTGGCGGGGGCCGGGGCGACGGCCTTTTTGGCGTCGGCTTCGGTGATCCGCATTGCCGGCATGTCGAGCTTGACGCTCAGGTAGCTGAGAATGCTCGGGGTGTACGGGAACTTGCCCTTGGTCACGAGTTCGACCATGCGCTTGTCGCGGTTGGCCCGCTCCTTGCGCTTCAGGTGGCCGTTCTCCTGGCGCGACTTCCGGCCGTTGACGCGGGCGCGGTCCATGCGCGTCGAAGTGGACAACCGTTCGGCCATGATCGGACTCCGGGGCGGGGCGACTTACGGAAAACCACCATGATACCGCCATCCGCCCGCCCGGGAAGGGACGAA
This sequence comes from Zavarzinella sp., assembly GCA_043767785.1. Taxonomy (GTDB): domain Bacteria; phylum Planctomycetota; class Planctomycetia; order Gemmatales; family Gemmataceae; genus Zavarzinella. Next base: position 1,167 of record JAYUGD010000805.1, read on the forward strand.
CGACCGATCCGGGGGCCGGTGCCCGCCGCGCGACGCCGAATCCCGCCCGCTCCGGTGCCGCGGGGGCGGGTTCAACTTCGCCTGTTCACGCCGGGGGGATTGGGGTAGGTTCCCGCACGACGGTGCTTTGAGGAG
>JAYUGD010000806.1:0-1300 GCA_043767785.1 Zavarzinella sp.
TACATCAGCGGGCCGGACGCCCGGTTCGACATCATCACCCTCAACGGCAAGCGCGCCCCGGAGACCCGCCACGAAGTGAAGTTCCGCGCCCCGCCGGGCGGCGTCGGCTTGGTGGAAGTCAACTCCACCCCCTCGGTCGCGGACGGCAAGGTGTACTTCGCCACGCGGGACGAGACGTTCTGCATCGGCAAGCGCGGCGCCGACGCGGAGGCCAAGTTCGCCAAGGCTCCGGAGCCGAAGACTGAGCCGGCCGCCCCGAAAGCGGACGACGAAATCGCCGCGATCCGCGTCTTCCCGGCCGACGTGCTGTTGGTTGCCAACGGCACGGCCGAATTCAAGGTGCTGGCGTTCAACGCCAACGGGGACGAGATCAAAAGCCCGAAGCTCGACGGTCTGACGTGGACCCTGCCCGTCCCGCCGGTCCCCAAGGCCCCGGCCCCCGCGAAGGAGGCCCCGAAAGCCGCCGGCCCGCCGCCGCTCGACGGCAAGATCAGCGAGTCGGGCGCGCTGGCCGTGTCCGCGAAGCCGGCCCAGACCGGGTACGTGATGGCCAAACTGGGGGACAAGAGTTACATGGCCCGCGTCCGCGTCGCCCCGACGGCCCCGTACACGTTGGACTTCTCCAAGATGCCCGTCGGCGCTCAGCCGCCCGGTTGGATTAACACGAACGCCAAGTTCGTCGTCGTGGAGAAGGAAGGCCAGAAGGTGTTGATGAAGACCAACATCAACCCCTCCCCGCCGGTGGCCCGCGCCTACGGCTACATCACCGCGCCGACAGCGACCGGGTATACGATCGAAACCGACATCATGGGCGTGCAGCAGAAGGACAAGCTCCCCGACATGGGCGTCCTCGCCAACCGCTACCTGTTCGTGCTGGACGGCAAGACCGACGCCGACGGTGAGCGCTACGCCCGCATCATCTCGTGGGAAGCCCTGCCCCGGCTGGACGTGGGCGTGAAGTACACGTGGAAGTCCGGCGAGTGGTACCGCATCAAGTTGTCGGTCGAAGTCGGCGAGAAGACGGCCGTGGTCCGCGGCAAGGTGTGGCCGAAGGGGCAGGCCGAGCCGGCGGCGTGGACCGTGCAGTTCACCGACCCGTTGCCGAACCGCGAGGGCGCCGCCGCCCTGTACGGGTACATCACCAACGCGGACGCGGCCGCCCCCGGCTCCGAAATTTACTACGCGAACGTGGCCATCACACCGAACGGCTCGGGGGCCAAGGACAGTGCCGAGAAGAAGTGAGCGACCGAGGGGGGCATAGTTTCTGGGGGTGTTTTGAAACCCCCTCACCCCCGGCCCC
>JAYUGD010000807.1:0-10878 GCA_043767785.1 Zavarzinella sp.
AAACCACGAATAACACGAATAACACGAATGAATTAATATTCGCCGGGCATGATCTCATCGAGATGCCGTGGCTCAAAACGGTTTGATTCGTGCTATTCGTGTTATTCGTGGTTGAATCTTCTTTCGGGTGGAAGTCCGCGCTCCGCTCCGAAGACTCCGCGTCGCGGCTAAACAACGCCCCGCCGTCCGCCTCCTTGCACCGCCCGGCCGCTTCCGTGACAATAAGCCCCCATCGCCACCGCACGGGCCGTCATGGACAGTTCGACCAACACTTCCGCCGAGGACGCCGGCGGCCCCGCCGCCTCCCCGGTCGCGTACCTCGGCCCGCCCCGTCACCCGGACGAACTCGGCACGCTCGGCAAGTACCGCGTGCTGAAGCAACTCGGGGCCGGCGGCATGGGGGCAGTGTTCTTGGGGATCGACGAAGCGCTCGACCGCAAGGTCGCGCTCAAGGTCATGCTTCCGCAGCACGCGGCCAAGGCGAAGGCGAAGGAGCGGTTCCTGCGCGAGGCCCGCGCGGCCGCCAAGGTGAAGAGCGACCACGTCATCACGCTCCACGAAGTCGGCGAGGCGAACGGGGTGCCCTTCATCGCCATGGAATACCTCCAAGGCCAGCCGCTCGACGAGTTCTTGACGGAAAACAGCAACCCGACCGCCGCCCAGATTCTGCGCATCGGCCGGGAAGTCGCCGCCGGCTTGGCCGACGCCCACGCCCTCGGCCTCGTCCACCGCGACATCAAGCCGGCCAACCTGTGGCTGGAAGCCCCCAAGGGCCGCGTCAAGATTTTGGACTTCGGCCTCGCCCGCTCGCAGACGGAAGACGTGCAACTGACGAACAGCGGGGCCATCCTCGGGACGCCGGCGTACATGTCCCCCGAACAGGCGATGGGCAAGCCGCTCGACGGCCGCAGCGACCTGTTCAGCCTCGGCGGCGTCCTCTACCGCCTCTGCACCGGCCGGCTGCCGTTCCCCGGCCAAAGCCCGATGGAAGTGCTGACGCGGTTGGCGACGGAAGAGCCGATGCCCGTGCGCGGCTTAAACCCCGCCATCCCCGAGGCGTTGGCCACCGTCGTCCACACGCTGTTGGCGAAAGACCCGGCGGACCGCTACGCCACCGCCGACGAGGCGGGCCGGGCCATCGCCGCCGTCACCCTGCCGGGCGACGGCGCCACGCAAACCCTTCTCCTTGCCCCTTCGACCACGAAGAAAACGCCGTGGACGCTTATTGGCGGCCTGGCGTCCATCGTTGTCGTGCTGGTCGCGGCCGCCGTCCTGTTCAACAAGTTCCGGGACAAGGGCGTGGACCCGAAGCCGCCGGGACCCGAAGTCGTCGAGAAGAAAGGCCCGGCCGCGCCGCCGAAGAACGACCCAGTCTTCTTCAACGGCACGGACTTGGCGGGGTGGCAGCAGGCCGGGCCGGGCCACTGGCGGGCGGAGAACGGCGAGATCATCGGCGCGAACCCGGACCGCGAATCCCACTGGCTGGGGTATCGGCTTCCGGTCCGGGACTTCGACATTTCCTTCGAGGCCAAGTGCATTTTCAACGGGGGACCGGGGAAGAGTACGTTTCGATTCCGCCGCGACCGCGTCACCGACCAAGTGACCTGCATATGGCTGGGCACCCCGGCGGGAGTGGCGTACAACTTGTTGCCGGATCAAAAGGGGGCCGCCTTGAAATATGTGACCTTGACCGAGCACACGGAAGCCGTGCAGCACGTCTTCAAAGAGGGTGACTACAACGCCTTCGCCGTCCGCTTGGTCGGTCGTCGTCTGACCGTCAAAGTCAACGGCGTTACCGCGTGTGACCAAGGGCTTGATATTTCGGAGGGCGACCAACTCATGTGGACCCTGACGAACGAATGCACCGACATGCGGATTCGCAACATTGTGTTCAACGACTTATCCGTCCCCCCGCCCGTCGCCACCGCCGAGCGGAAAGGGGCTGAGGCCCTCCTCCCCCACGCGAATCTGACGCTCATGCTGGCCACTGGGGCGGTCGTGACGGTCAACAAGGGGGGCCAACTTCCCGCCTCGGCGTTCACAGTCACGAAGATCGCGTTCCCGGCGGGGGCCGAGGAGGCGCCGTTCGTCGCCGACGTCCTGCTCCCGGCGCTCGCCGGCTTGGGCGGCCTCGAAGAACTCACTGACACCTTGATGCGCATCGAGACGACCGGCGGCGAACTGGCCATCTTGGCGGACATGCCGGCCGCGAAGACGCTGACCAAACTGTTTCTTCAGTTCCAACTGAATGACGGCACGCTGGCCGCGCTCCGAAAGTTCCCCTCGCTGACGAACATGCACTGTTTCGCCCTCCGGGCCACGGATCAGATGGTTTCGACGTTGGCCGCCGACCACCCGACCTTGAGCGACTTGGGCTTGATCAAATTGAACCGGAAGGCCGTGACTCGGACAAGTTTGGACGCGATCGCAAAAATGCCACTCATGTCGTTGGACCTGACAGCCATCGAGTTCCTCGACCCGGCCGACGCCAAAATCCTCGGCGGGCTGAAGGACCTCCGTTTCATCTCCCTGCAGTACAGCCAAGGTGTGACGGACGAGGTTGTCCGGCAGTTCGCGGCGGCGCCCTTCCTCTCGGAGGTCCCCCTGGGCGCCACGCCGATCTCCGACGCCAGCCTGACCGCCCTGACGGAGAGCAAGCGCCTCACCTATCTCAACGTGCAACAGACCCGCGTGACGGCCGCCGGCGTGGCGACGTTCAAGGCCGCCCGCCCCGGCGTGAACGTTGAATGGGACGACACGGCCGAGAAGAAGTGAGTCGGCTTCGCCGCATTTCCCCTCGCGCCGTGTCTCAAATGGCACACGACATGCTTTATTACCTGACAGCCCACGCCCTCTCAGGTCGCACATCATGGCCGACACGCAATCGCTCTGGACCGACACCGGCCCGCCGCGGCCGGGGGATAAGCTTGCCAATCTCAAGAAATTGGACGTCTGCATCGTCGGCGGCGGCATCGCCGGGCTGATGACCGCCTACGAGTTGCTGCGCGAGGGGCGGTCCGTCACCGTTCTGGACTCGAAGGCGGAGTTCGGCGGCGGGGAGACGGCGTACACGTCGGCCCACCTGTCCAGCATCATCGACGACGGCTTCGCCCGCGTCGAGGCCGTCCGCGGGCTGGACGTGTCGAAATTGGCCTACGCCAGCCATTCCGACGCCATCACCCTGATCGAGGACATCGCCCAGCGCGAGGGCATCGACTGCGACTTCACCCGCGTGGACGGCTTCCTGTTCGTCGCCGACGGCCGCGACCCGCAGACGCTGGAAGAGGAGGAAGCCGCCGCCATCCGGGCCGGGGTCATCACCGAGCGGATGAACAAGGTGCCGTGCAAGCATTTTCACACCGGGGCGTGCCTGCGCTTCCAGAGCCAAGCCCGCTTCCACCCGCTCAAGTTCATGGCCGGGCTGGCCAAAGCCGTCAAGGGGAACGGCGGCCGCATTCTCACCAATGTGAACGTCACCGGCATCACCGGCGGGCCGATGGTGACGGTGACGGCGGACGGCGACCGCGAGATTCAGGCGAATCAGGTCGTCGTGGCGACCAACTCCCCGGTCCACAACGTCATTGGCCTGCACACGAAGATGGCGGCCTACACCTCCTACGTGATCGCCGCCGACATCCCGCCGAAGACCGTCCGCGACGCCTTGCTGTGGGACACGCAAGACCCGTACCACTTCGTGCGCATCCAGCCGGCCGACAAGCCGGGCGGGCCGGACCTGCTGATCGTGGGCGGAGAGGATCACAAGACCGGGCAGGCCGACGACCAAGACGTCCGCTGGGCACGCTTGGAAGAGTGGGCGCGCAAGCACAACCCCGACATCGGCAAGGTGCAATACCGCTGGTCGGGGCAGGTGTTCGAGACGCTCGACGGGTTGGCCTTCATCGGCCCGGACTCCGGCGGGGCCGAGAATGTGTACGTCGTGACCGGCGACTCCGGCATGGGCCTCACCCACGCGGGCGTCGCCGCCCGCCTGCTGACCGACCTGATGCTCGGCCGCAAGAGCGACTTGGCGGACGTGTACTCCCCGACGCGCTACCCTGTCCGGGCTGCCGGGACGTACGTGGGCGAGAACCTCAACGTCGCCCTGCAATACGCCGACTGGGTGACGGGCGGGGACGTGGCGGATGCGTCCGAGATCAAGCCCGGCTGCGGGGCCGTGATCCGCAAGGGCCTGACCAAGCACGCCGTCTACCGCGACGACGCCGGCACGCTGCACGAGATGACGGCCGTCTGCCCGCACATGAAGGGGATCGTCCGCTGGAACGCCGGCGAAAAGACGTGGGACTGCCCCTGCCACGGCTCCCGCTTCACCGCCGAAGGGGAAGTGGCGCACGGCCCCTCGACAATGGGGCTGAAGCAAATCGAGGTGAAGGAACCGGCCGGGGCGAAGTGAAGTATCGTGTCTGATGAGCCGCGGGGTTGATCCGCGGCGAGTCCCCCGCCCGACACATTCCGGCAGCCCCCGCATTCACTTCTTGATTTCCGTTCCCCCGTTTCACAAACTTGGGGAGTCTCAATACCTCAAACCGCCCGGAATAACCCGCGCGGCTGCTGGGCCAAGATAATGTCTTAGGCGGTAATTCCACCGCCGCGAGGCGGTCGCGTTGGAGTCCCGCTTTTAAGCGGTCTTGGAACTCCCCGAAAAGAGGCCCAAGAGGACCGGAGTCTTCGACGGTCCGACCCCGGGGGCGAACGGCCGTCACCCACATTGGCGAACCCTCGAAGACTCGGTTCGCCGGTCTACTGCGGGGGTCAGGTCACAGACCGCTTAAAAGCGGGACTCCAACGCGACCGCCTCGCGGCGGTGTTCAGGAACGATTGATCACTGGAGGGCCGCCCCGTGGCGCGGAAGCGGAAGAGCAACCCGGGGCCGTACCTGTTGCACCTGGAACTGGTGCGCGACCGCGTCCCGGACGCCAGCCGCTTCCCGGACACGCTGCCGGCCGTCCGCGGGCTGACGAAACTGCCGTTCCACCCGAAGGTGACGTTCTTGGTGGGGGAGAACGGGTCCGGCAAATCGACGCTGTTGGAGGCCGTCGCCGTCGCCTGCGACTTGAACCCGGAAGGGGGCAGCCGCAATTTCAACTTCGCCACGCGAGCCTCACACTCCACGCTTGATGAATGCGTCCGACTGGCGAAAGCCCCGGGCCGTCTGCCCGGCGACAGCTACTTCCTGCGGGCCGAGAGCTTTTACAACGTCGCGTCCGAGATCGAACGGCTCGGCGTCGGACAATCGTATGGCGAGAAGTCCCTGCACGAGCAGTCGCACGGGGAGTCATTCTTCGCCCTGTTCCAAAATCGCTTCGGGGACAACGGCCTGTACCTGATGGACGAACCGGAGGCGGCCCTTTCACCCAGACGGCAACTCCAGTTCCTCGCACTGTTGCACGACTACGTGAAGCGCGGCAGCCAGTTCGTGATCGCCACGCACTCGCCGATCATCATGGCCTACCCCGACGCCCTGATCCACCTCTTGGACGGCGACGGCATCCGCGAAGTCGCCTACGCGGACACCGACCACTACCAAATCACGCGCGGCTTCCTGAGCAACCCGAAGCGGTCGCTGTCGGCCCTGTTCGGCGAGGAGCCGGACGGATGACCGGCATTTCCGTTGACAGGCCGTCGGAATGCGGAGACGATGCTCAAACGAACCGTCTTTGGACTTTCCCACGCGTGCCGTCGTCTTTGGGCGCCCCCATATTCTCTCTGGGCGTCCGCGTGTGCCACGGGGATGAAATCGGCGTCGGGCCGCGCCGGTCGCCCGGGTATCCGGTAGATCACAGGGCACTCGTGCCTTCATTAAGGGAACGCCGTGAGCGACGCGGACGTCATTCGGTTCACCTGCCCGAACGGGCACAAGCTGCGGGTCAAGCCGGCGCAGGCCGGCAAGCGCTTCCGCTGCCCCGGCAAGGACTGCGGCGTCTTCGTCGTCGCCCCGGCCCCCCTCACGCGCCCGGAAACGGCGCCGGAGGTCGGGGACGACGCGGACGACCTCGCCCTCTCCATGCTCATGGAGCAGGAGGACGCGGTCACGGCAAAGATTCGGGAGTTGGAGGCCGACGACGGGGCCGTCCGCCGCCGCGCCGCGAAGGCGCTCGGGGCGACGGGGGACGCGCGGGCCGTCGGGCCGCTGATTGAGCGCTTGGCGCACGACACGGAGGCCGACGTGCGGCAGATCGCCGCCCGCGCCTTGGGGCAATTGGGCGACGGGCGGGCCGTCGATCCGCTCCTCACCGCGACCGTCGGCGATTCCCCCGTCGTCCGAGAGGGCGCGGCGCACGCCCTGTGCGCCTTGGGCGGCCCGAAGACCATCCCGTGGCTCGTGGCGGCGCTGCTCGACCAGCGGGCCAGGTTTCCGGAAAACGCCCGGCACGTGTTGGAGACCTTGGACCGCCGGCTGGCCGTCGATCTGCTCACGGCCGCCTTGCGCGGGGAGGACCGCCCCGAGATGGGCGCCGCCGAACTGGCCCGCTACGGCGGGCGGGACCTGCGGGCGCAGCGGGCCGCGGCCGTCCTCGCGGCCATCGGCTGGACGCCGGGCACTACCGAGGAAACGGCGTGGGCGGCCATCGCCGACGGCGACTTCGCCGGGATCATCGCGGGCGGGGCGGCGGCGCCCCGCCCGTACGTGGCCGCCCTCCGCGCCCGCGCGCTGTACGACGCCGGGAACAGCGAGCAGGCCGTCCGGGCGCTGCACGCTCTGTTGGAAACGGCGGCGCGGGAGATGGCCGCCGACGACCTGACGGCCCTCGCGCGAATGCCCGCCGTCGCCGAGATCAAGTTCATCGCGGAGATCGACCACGTCGGCGGCGGCGGCGTCCAGTACGACTACCAGCGCACCGACTGCTCGGCGGTCACTCGGCTCGCGAACGCGGAGTTAGCGCGCCGCGGCATGCCGGCGTAACCGGCCGTGCCCTATTCGCTTGGCTCATGAGGTTTCGCGGTGGATGTCGAGGAACACTTGGCGGCGTTCGCCAGAGCCTTCGTCATCCCCGCCAAGCGGGATCGTTGGCAGGAGTTGTTGGCCCGCCGCGGGAAGAACACGTTCCGCGACAGTTCCAAGTTGATGGCCGCCCTCGACGCCCGGTACTGCGAGCGGGTGGACGGCGAATGGGCCATCGACGCGGTCCGATTCTGCGCCTATTACGACTTCCATAGCGAGCCGACCGTCGTGACCTTCGGCGAGGCGGTCGCCGCCGGGAGCAACCGGGACGCCATCGCGTCGCTGGAGCCGGGCCGGTTAGCCGTCCACTTCTCCCACGAGGGGTGGTCGTGGCTGTGCCGGCGGTGAGCGCGTTTTACCAAAAACCCGGGTGCGACGTGGAAGAGCGCGTGCTCATGGGCAAGAAATGCTACTCGTAACCTGACCGAGACCGCGCGTGGCCAAACGAAAACTCGATTGGGTCGGCACGACGGGCGGGCCGCACCTGCTCGTGCCGGAGGCGCACGCCTGTCACTGGGAAGGCGTCGCGGAGCCGAGCCACGGCCGCAAGGTGCAGGCGACCTTCCGCTACGACCGGGCCGGCGTCGCCACCGACTACGACCGGGCCTGTGACATGCCCGGGTGGGCCGGCGCCATCCGCGTCGGCCGCGGCTACGGCGTCGTCCTCACCGGCGACATGACGATGGCGGCTCAATACATGTGGGCGGGCCGGCAGTTTATCATTCGGTGGGTGTACGCTCCGTCCGAGTCAGCGCTGCTCGCCCATTTCCGGGCCGTGATTGACAGTTTGGCCGCCGAGGAAGAAGCCTTCTTCCGGCACCCCGGCGGCCGAGTGGTTTTGCTGGACGCCGGAGACATTCCGCGAAGCTGGCTGGGCGACCACGCGGAATTTGAATTGCCCGCCGGGAGATACCGAGTGACATCGGTGTACACCGCGGCCAAGGAAGTCAGCTTCATCGCCCACGAGTTGCAGCGCGTCGGGGCGTGACCCGGCCCCATGCCAATGTCGGATCGCGGCATCGCATTTCGCCGCCGGGTGGCGGTACGATACGGCGTTGCGCGCATCGTGATCCGCCCCCTTCTCCACCGCCGTCAGGCGGTCGTGTTGGAGTTCCGCTTTTAAGCGGTCTTGGACCTCACACCCGAAGGCGGCCGGCGAACCGAGTCTCGAGGGTTCGCCTTCGTGGGTGACGGCCTCTCGCCCAAGGGGTCGGACCGTCGAAGACTCGGTCCTTCTGGGCCTTGTGGGAGAGAAGGCCCAGACCGCTTAAAAGCGGAACTCCAACACGACCGCCTGACGGCGGTGAAAAAAAATGTGTATAACGATGGGCGCAAAACTCTGCCGCGACTCAACACCAAGGGCACGCAATGACTCGCGCCTTCTTCGCCTTCGCCGCCCTTATTTTCCTCCCTCTCGCCGCCCACGCCGCCCCGCCGAACGTCGTGGTCATCCTGGCCGACGACATGGGGTTTTCGGACCTCGGGTGTTACGGCGGGGAGATCGCCACGCCGAATCTTGATTCGCTCGCGGCGGGGGGCGTGCGGTTCACGCAGTTCTACAATTCGGCCCGGTGCTGCCCGACGCGGGCCAGCCTGCTCACCGGGTTGCACCCGCACCAGGCGGGCGTCGGGCACATGATGGACGACAGTGGGTCCGACAGCTACCGCGGCGACCTGAGCGCCAAGGCCCGGACGATTCCCGAGGCGCTGAAGCCGGCGGGCTACCGCAGTTACATGGCCGGGAAGTGGCACGTCACCCGGTTCGCCGCGGCGGCCGGGCCGAAGCACAATTGGCCGCTGGCCCGCGGGTTCGACCGCTTCTACGGCACCATCCACGGGGCCGGCAGCTTCTTCGACCCGTCCTCCCTCGTTCGCGACAATACGATGATCTCCCCCTACGCCGACGCGGAGTACAAGCCCGAGACGTACTACTACACCGACGCCATCTCCGACAACGCGACGCGGTACGTCGGCGACCACGCCAAGGACCACGTCGGCAAGCCGTTCTTTCTGTACGTGGCCTACACCGCCGCCCACTGGCCGATGCACGCCTTGCCGGAAGACATCGCCAAGTACAAGGGGAAGTACGACAGCGGGTATGCGCCGGTGCGCAAGGCCCGTGTCGAGAAGGCCGTGAAACTTGGGCTGATTTCCGGCGATCAACCGATGAGTCCGGCGGCCGAGGACTGGGACAAGGTGAAGGACAAGAAGTGGGAGGCCGCCGGCATGGAGGTCTACGCCGCGATGGTGGACCGCATGGACCAAGGCGTCGGCAAGCTGGTCGCGGAGTTAAAGCGGACCGGGCAGTTCGACAACACGCTGATCCTGTTCCTCCAAGACAACGGCGGCTGCGCCGAGCCGATGGGCCGCGTCGGCAACAAGGCCCACCCCAACGGCCCGCGCCCGGAGACGCCGACCTTCCCGGCGATGAAGCCGGCCGACTTCGCCGCCGCCGGCAGCGTCCCGGCCCAGACCCGCGACGGCTACCCGGTCCGCATGGGCAACCAAGTGTTCCCCGGCCCGGCCGACACGTATGTGGCTTACGGCCGCGGCTGGGCCAACGTGTCGAACACGCCGTTCCGCGAGTACAAGCACTGGGTCCACGAAGGCGGCATCAGCACCCCGCTGATCGCCCACTGGCCGGCCGGCATCGCCGCCAAGGGCGAACGCCGCAAACAGCCCGGCCAACTGCCCGACCTCATGGCCACCTTCATCGACCTCGCCGGCGCCAAATACCCCGCCGACGCCCCGCCCCTCGAAGGCCGCAGCTTAGTCCCCGCGTTCGCCGACAAGCCGCTCGACCGCGACGCCCTGTATTGGGAGCACGAGGGCAACCGGGCCGTCCGCGTCGGGAAGTGGAAGCTCGTCGCCATGAACAACAAGCCGTGGGAACTCTACGACATCGACGCCGACCGCACCGAGGCGACGAACTTGGCTATGAAGCAACCGGAGCGCGTGAAGGAGTTGGTCGCCAAGTGGGACGCCTGGGCAAAGCGCGTGGGCGTGTTGCCGTTCCCGATTGGGGGCAAAGGGAAGAAGGGCTGACATTCACAAGTAAATCGGCATGTATTAGAAATCGAGCGAAATCCGGGTTCTGTCTGGTTCGTCGTAAACTCTTCGCCAACGAGACTGCACAACTGAGAATTCTCGGCGGTCCAACCGGATTCGCGTTGGCGGCCGAGGCGGCGGGAGAATATTACGTTGGAATGGTTCAGCCTTTGATTGAGAGGACCGCATGCGCATTTTGGTCATGCTTATTTCCATGTTCGGCATCGCAGGGTGTGATTCGAAACCGTCGACAACGGCTTTCATCCGGGCGACGGCGGACACTTCGACCTTGCGCCAACAGGCTGAGGCGATGGCAACTGCGACACTGGCCCGCGACAATGCTGCGGTCGTTGACCGCATGCACCCCAAAGCCGTCGCCGCATCGGGCGGCCGCGCCCGGGTGATCGAGCAGTTGGAACAGACCCAAAAAGACATGGACGCCGACAAGGTCAAAATGTCGGCCTTCGAGATCGGCGCGATGGGTAAATTATCTATGGCCGGCGAGACCGGATATGTGGTCATTCCCACGATCTATCGGTTCACTGATCCCGCGAAAATCGGCGAGATCGAGTCTTTTTTGCTGGCCATTACCGACGACGGCGGAAAGAAGTGGATGTTTGCCGACGGCGGCGGACTGAAGAATCCCGCGCTGCGCAACGCCGTCTTTGATAACCTGCCCGCCGGCCTCCAATTTCCGGAATCGAGGCCTGCGGTGTTCACCGACGTGGCTAAATAACCCGGCAAGTGGCGCCGTCTTCCAATCGGCGGCTTCAACCGCCGTAATCCCTCACCCTGATGTACGGATGGCAAAGTCTTCGCGGCCCGTAACACGGGGCGAACACTGTCACACCGCAAATGATTTGGCGGGC
>JAYUGD010000808.1:0-1299 GCA_043767785.1 Zavarzinella sp.
CCCCTTGCGCTTCGGGCGGGAATTCGTATCACGCCGACATGCCGCCGTTGCCGTCCCCGCCGACTCCCGCCCCCGTGCTTGATGCCGGGTTCCTGGCGGCGTTCCGGGCGGGCAAGCTGACCGAGCAACAGGCCGACGCGTTCGCCCGCCGGGACCCGCTGGAACTGCGGTTTCTGCTGATGCAACTGAGTGTGATCGTCGCCGCCGGGACGGCGCCGGTCGGGACGCACACGCCGCCGGGGTCGATCCCGCCGTACGCCAAGCCCACCGCCGAACCCCGCAAAAACAAGAAGAAACGCGGGGCCAAGCCCGGTCATCCGGGGGCGTCCCGCCCGAGTCCGGAGCGGGTCGATCATCACGTCGACCATCGGCTGCCCGTCTGCCCGTGCTGCCGGGGTCAACTCACGCGGACCGGGCGGACACGCCGCCGGTATGTGGAAGACATCCCGGCCGATTTGACGTCCGAGGTCACCGAACACACGATTCACCGCGACTGGTGCCCGGCCTGCAAAAAGCAGGTCGAACCCGTCGTCCCCGACGCCCTGCCCGGCTGCTCGCTCGGCCACCGCACCACCGTGTTGTCCGCCTGGCTTCACTACGGCTTGGGAACCACGACCAGTCAGATCGTCGAGGTCTTCAACGGTCATTTGAAACTGACGGTCAGCGAGGGGGGCGTCACCGAAATCTGGCATCGGCTGGCCGGCGTGTTGAAGCCTTGGCACGACCAGATTCATCAACGCTGTTTGAAAGCCGCCGTCTTGCACGCCGACGAGACGGGCTGGCGGACCACCGGCCTGTTGTGCTGGCTGTGGTGTTTCGCCTGTGATGACGCGACGTACTATCTGATCCATCCCAAGCGGGGCCACGAGGCGTTGCGGGTCTTCTTCACCGAAGCCTTCCTCGGGGTCTTGGTGACCGATTTCTGGAAGGCGTACGACGTGGTGACCGACCGACAGCAAAAGTGCTGGCCGCACTTGTTGCGGGAACTGTCGGCCATCGACGACGGCCGGGAAAACGGCGCCGACTGGCCGGCCTTCTCGACGAAACTCTGGCGAATCTACGGCGACGCCGTCCGGTTGGAGGCCGGGATCGAGGCGATGGGACAAGACACCTACGACGGGCGGGTGGCGCGGCTGCACGTCCGGATCGTTGACCTCGCGGTCGAGCCGTGGACGAACCCGCACGCCCGCCGCCTGGCGAAACGCCTCTTGGAATATGGCGAGGATCTGCTGCGGTTCTTGGAAGTCGCGGGTGTGCCGAGCAGCAACAACAAGGCCGAGCGGGAAATCCGCCCGGCGG
>JAYUGD010000809.1:0-1297 GCA_043767785.1 Zavarzinella sp.
GGGGCGCTGACACGCCGCGGCGCCGATTTCCCACGGCACATCCTCCGCGCATCACCCGAGTTGTAGACTAAGAGCGTTCGCCATGCGTATTCGGGCCAGCCCGAGTCATGCGTTGCGAACACTCTAAATTGGAAGGGTCTGCGTCTCATGGCTCAGGTGTTCGTGGTGGGGCGGCTCGACGCCGAACTGACGGTCGCGGCGTTCCTCAAGACGCGGCTGGCCCTGCCGTGGTCCAAGACCAAGCATCTCATTGAGAGCGGGGCCGTCCGCGTGGCCGGCCAGCCCGCGCGCGACCCGGCGGCCCGGCTGCGCATCGGCAAGAAGGTGGAAGTCACCCTCCCGGAAGAGGGGGTCAAAACGCGCACCGAAAAGCACAAGCCGAAACCCAAGCCGAAGTCGCAAGACAAGGACAAGCTCCCCGAAAAGCCGAAGTACAGCGGCCCGATGCCCGCCTTGGTCTACTCGGACGACTCCATCGCCGTCGTCGAGAAGCCGGCCGGGCTGACCACGATGCGGCACGAGGACGAAGCGGCCGAGTTCGGCGAGCGCGGCCGGACGTATCTGCCGACCACGCTGGCCGACTTACTTCCGGCCATGCTCGGCCGGCCGGGAAAACCCGTCTTGGCCGTCCACCGCATCGACCGGGACACGACGGGCTTGGTGGTCTTCGCCCGCACGAAGATTGCCGAGGACGGGCTGAACGAGCAGTTCAAGGCCCACACCATCGAGCGCCGCTATCTGGCCCTCGTCCGCGGCAAGCCGAAGACGCGCAAAATCGAGACGGTAATCGCGAAAGACCGCGGCGACGGCCGGCGCGGGACCGCGGCCGACGGCGAGGGGCAGAAGGCGGTTACTCAAGTCACCGTGCTGGACCAGTGGGACGAATTCGCGCTGGTGGAGTGCCGGCTGGAGACGGGCCGCACGCATCAAGTGCGCGTTCACTTGGGCGAAACCGGCACGCCGCTGTGCGGCGAGGAAGTGTACGACCGCCCGCTGAACGGCGCCCCGCTCCCCGACGGTTCCGGCGCCGCCCGCCCGATGCTGCACGCCGCCCGATTGGGATTGGAACACCCGGTCACGGGTGACAAGTTGGTGTGGGAATCGCCGATGCCGGCTGACATGAAGAAGTTGGTCGAAAAGTGGGACGGGGCCGGCGAAGTTGATGAACCGGAAACGTGGGACGTGTAGACGTTCGTTCGCGAAATCTTCCCGGGGTTCGCCGAGCCTCACCCACGGGCTACACTCCGTCGCCCCTCCGGGGCTGAATACCACAGACAAGGTTTTAGCCCCGGAGAGG
>JAYUGD010000810.1:0-1296 GCA_043767785.1 Zavarzinella sp.
TAGAGCATTTTCAATTTCATTGAATCTCATACCCGGCGTGCGCGAAATAATTGACGGCGTCGGTCCGCGTGATCCAGTCGAGGGACTCGCCGAAGGCGTCTTCCAAGGCCGGGATGGTGCGGGGTTCGCGGCGGCGGAGTTCGTTTTTGACCTTCGAGAAGACCTGCTCGATGGGGTTGAAGTCCGGGCTGTACGGCGGCAGGTAGAGGACCCGGGCGTCTTGAGCCTCGACGGCCGCCACGACGCCGGCCACCTTGTGGGTCTGCAAGTTGTCCATGACGAGGATGTCGCCCGGCCGCAACTGGGGGGCCAAGTGCTGGCGGACGTACGCCAAGAACAGTTCGCCGTTCAGGGCGCCGTCGACGACGACGGGGGCGAACAGGCCGCCGAGGCGGAAGGCCGCCAGGAACGTGGTCGTCTTCCAATGGCCGTGGGGAACGTTGTCGATGACGCGCTCGTCGGTCGGCCCCCACCCGTACAGGCGCGTCATGGCCGTGTCGCCGAACGTTTCGTCGAGGAAGACGAGGCGCCGCGGGTCGATGCCGGCCGCGAAGACGTCCCACAGGGCCCGGTCGGCGGCGACGTCCGGCCGGGCCCGCTCGGCGGCGTGGAGTGTTTTTTTTTAAGGCTGAGCTTGAGCTGTTGCAGGGCGTACCACAGGTTGGAGACGGACGTGTCCAAGTTCAGGTCGCGCTTCAAGTCTTCAAGGGTCGTGCCCGGGTGGGCTTGGACGCGGGCCCGGATGCGGTCGCCTTCCCGCTCGGCCAACGAGAGCCGCTTGTTGGCCCGGGACCGGAGGGCCAAGGACTGGCCGGCGGCGTGCCGCCGCTTGATGGAGGTGACCCACGCCGCGGTGACGCCAAGGGCCGCGGCGATCTCGGGGGCCGACAGCCCGTCGTCGGTCAGGGCGAGGACGCGGTGCCGGTATTCGACGGGGTGCGCTTTCATCGGCGGGCTCTCCGGAGGGGGTGTCCGCCGACTCTACGCGACCGCCCGGGAGAGCGCAAGCATGAAATTGAAAATGCTCTAAGGTGACGCCGTACCAGTACGGCATGATGACCAAATCCTTGTCGTCGAACTCGACTTGAAACGTGCCGTCCTCATTGACGCGCCGGACCGTCGCCGGCGCCCACCGGCCGCCAGGGCCGGCCACGCAGCGCGACCCCTCGAACGGGCCTTCGGCGGTCATATTCGTGTCACCTGCCATGGACGGTCTTCCCCGAAAAAATGTGCCCGCGGCAACTTGAGCGGCTATCGCGCGGGGCCGGCCGTTTACCTCACCCCCTAACCCCCTCT
>JAYUGD010000811.1:0-1296 GCA_043767785.1 Zavarzinella sp.
CGCTCCACTCCCAAAGCGTCGCGTTGCGGCTAAACAAATTCACTTCATCCCCGGCAGCGGCACCTGTTCCCGCCCCTGTAAGTACGCGACCAGATCCAACACCTCTTTGGGCGTCAGTTGCTCGAACAGGCCCTCGGGCATCATGGAGACTTTCGACACGCTGCGGGCGTCGATTTCTTCCTTGCGGATCAACAGCGTTTCGTTGGCCGTGGTCACGGTCAGGGCTTGGTCCGTCTCGGTCTTGATGATGCCGTTGACCAAGCGGCCGTTCTTGAGTTCGAAGATGTTGACCTGGTACTCCCGCGGGACGACGGCGCTGGGGTCCAGCACGTTTTCGAGGATGTAGTCGAGGCTGCCGCGCTGCGCCCCGGTGAGGGCGGGGCCGATGTTGCCGCCTTCGTTGTACAGTTGGTGGCAGGACGCGCACCGCTTGGCGAACACGGCCCGGCCGTTGCCGAGGTCGGCGGCCTTCAACTTCTCCGGCGCCAGTTCCACCTTATACTTCTTGGTCAACTCCTCGCGCTTCGCGGACGCCGGCAGCAGTTGCCCCCAGACGGCCGTGAGGCGTTCGCCGACCTTCTTGTTCTTCAAGCCCTGCATCTGCCGGGCGACGAACGGCGACACGTCTCGCCGTTGCACTTTGCCGGTCTCGACGGCGTCGAGCAGGGCCAGCGCCCAATCGCTGCGGGCCGCCATCGTTTGCACCACGTCTTCGCGCTCGGCTTCCGACAGGTCGCCGTACACGCTCAGCAACAGCTTCGGCGTCTCCGCGTTGGCGAAGGCCGCGAGGCCGCGAATCGCCTCGGCCCGCACGGCCTTGTCCTTCACCAGTTCCTTGAGCATCGGCTCAATGTCCGGCTTCTGCCGCCGCAGGAGCATTCGCAGGGCGGTGGCGCGCTCTTCCTTGGGGGCCGCGACGTCCATCGCCGTCTTCTTCATCGAGTCGATGGCCGAGGCGTCCCCAAAGATGACGGCGATCAGCATGGCCTTTTCCCGCACGCCCGCGTCTTTGCTGGCGAGCAGCGTCGGGGACAATTCCTTCCACCCGTCGGCGGCGGGCAATTCCCGGCTCGCCCCGAGGGCGTCCTGAATCCCCGTGAGGATGTCCCGTTGCGTGTCTGCCTCATCCGACTTCACCGCATGTTCAAGCAACGGCTTGATGTACGAGTGATTCGTCAGCGTCGCCTTGCGGGCGATGAACTCGCGGTGTCGGGGAATCCGCGCGGCGGTCAGAAGTTTCATCGTCGTGACTTTGTCCGGCCCAATGAGCGGTTCGATGGCGTACCACGAGATTAG
>JAYUGD010000812.1:0-3977 GCA_043767785.1 Zavarzinella sp.
GGGCTTCGGCTTCGCCGGCGGCTACGGCGTCTGATTTCCCGATCCGATCTCATCAACCTCACAGGTCGGCCCGGTCCCCGGGCCGGCCTGATTTTGTTCCCACCCATGCGAAACGTCCTCCTTTCCGTCCTCGTCGGGTTCTCGGTCCCGGCATTAGGTCAACCGCCGGGCGCAGAAACGCTCGCCGCGGCCGCCCGCGCCGAATGGGACGTGCCGGGCGTCACCGTCGTCGCCGTGGACCGGACGGCCACGCTGGCCCTCACGTCTCAGGGCGTCCGCGAACTCGGCGGCAAGCCCCTCACGCCGGGCGTCGTGTTCCCGCTGGCTTCTTGCACGAAGCAGTTCACCACGGCCCTGATGGCCGGCCTCGTCGATGACGGCCTGCTCGACTGGAACGACCCGGTCCGCACGTATTTGCCGTGGTTCACACTTTCCGACCCGGCGGCGAGTGAATTGGTTCTCGTCCGCGACCTCCTCTGCCACCGCACCGGCCTGCCGGCCCACGACCTGCTCTGGTACCGCTCCGCGTGGTCGCAAGAAGAGATCGTCAAGCGGTGTTGCCGCATGCCGTTGACGGCCCCGTTCCGCGCCGAGCTTCAATACCAGAGCGTCATGTTCATGGCCGCCGGCCTGGTGTGCGAGAAGGCGGCCGGCAAGCCGTGGGGCGCGTTGGTCGAGACCCGGTTGCTCAAGCCATTGGGCATGAAGACGGCCTCCGTCAGCCAACCCGGCCCGGCCGTGGAATTGGCCGTCGGCCACCGGGCCGACGCGGCGGGCAAACTGGCCGCCGTCCCCCCGTATGAGATGAAGGCCCCGAACAGCGCCGGCTCGTTGTATGCCTCCGCGGAAGACCTCGCCCTCTGGCTGCGCTTCCTGCTCAACGACGGGAAGGTGGGCGACCGCCAACTCGTCTCCGCGAAGAACCTCCGCGAGACGTGGACCCCGCAGACCGTCATCCGCAAGGAGGGCGGGACGGCCGCCATGAACCCGCACACCGAGCAACTCGCCTACGGCCTCGGCTGGGTGGTGCAAGACTATCGCGGCCACCTGCTCTGCCAGCACGCCGGCTTCATCGACGGCGTCCGCGTCCACGTCACCATGCTGCCCAAGGACGGGATTGCCTTCGCCGTCCTCGCCAACCGCGAGGGGACGCGCATGACCCTCGCCCTGAGCAACCGCCTCGTCGATCACTTCGTGAAACTCCCGCCGCTGACGGATTGGGACACGCTCTTCAAAGGCATCGTCGCCGACGAAGAGGCGGTCGCCAAAAAGCTGGCCAAGCAACAAGAACTCGCCCGCCGCGAGGGGACCGAGCCGTCCCTGCCGCTCGCCGACTACGCGGGGACATACGAACACCCGGCCTACGGGCCGATGGAGATTGCCGCCACGAAAGCCGGCCTGACGTGGAAGTGGAACGGCTGGACCTTGCCGCTGACGCACTGGGAGGTGAACACTTTTCGCTTCGACACCGACCACCCGATGCTGCGCGGCATGTTCGTCTCCTTCGCCGTCGGCGACGGCCGGGTGCGGCTGGCACGGTTTAACGGGTTGGAGTTCGCGGCGAAGTGAATATTCGTTTAGCCGCGACGCGACGCTTCGGAGTGGAGCGCGGACTCCCTGACATCAACCACTGCCACCCCACCGAAGTCATCGCCCGCTGCGCAAGCAAGGGGCAGCGACTTCCATGAGCGCCGACCCCCCGTTACGGCCGGTCCCCGCCCCTTGCTTGCGCCGCGGGCGACTGTGAGAATACTTCCCGCTTTTCAAAAACCGAGCAAGATACGATCCGTTTCCGGGCCGGTCAAACTAAATCACCCCGGATTGCCACGGGTTCACCAAAGGGGTCGCGCGCAATGGCAGACTGGCTGGCAGACCTTCACAATCGGGCGTGAATTCTCAAAATGAACGGCCCGTCCATTCCTATTCAGGATGGCTCCCGACATCTGATGCCGCTCGGCTCGTTTGGTCATTGGTCATTGGTCATTCGGCCGTAAAATAGCCGCATGACCCCGCGACGCCTTTCGCTCTTCATCCTCCTGTTGTCCGTGTCCGCCGGGCGGGCCGATTTCGCGGCGCTGCAAGCGGTCGTCAAAGACCACTGCGCCAAGTGTCACGGGCTGACGGCGTCCAAGGGGGGCGTCACGCTGGCCCCGTTGGACAGCCCGGTTGCCGTAACGAAGTACCGCAAACTGTGGCGCGGCGTCGTCAGCCAAATCGAGAAGGGGGAGATGCCGCCCGAGGGGGAGAAGGCGCTGCCCAAGGACGCGGCGGCCAAGGCGGTCGCGTGGGTAAAGGCGACGCTGGACGCCGCGGACATGGCCGACCGCGAGCGGCCCGACCCGGGGCGGCCGGTGATTCGCCGGCTCAACCGCGGCGAGTACAACCGCACCGTCCGCGACCTGACCGGCATCGACTTCGACGTGGCCAGTCAGGTCGGCATGCCGGATGAGACTGTGGGGGAAAACTTCGACAACCTTGCGGAGGCGTTGACGATCCCGGCGACGCTGATGGAGAAGTATTTCGCCGGCGCCGAGTTGGTGCTGGAAAAGCTGTACACGCAAAAGAAGAAGCCGGACCCGCTGCGGGACAAGATTCTCGGCGTCTCGAAAGACCCGCGAGAAGTGATTCGCCTCTTCGGGGAACGGGCCTACCGCCGGCCGCTGACGACGAAGGAGATTGACCGCTTCGCCAATCTGTTCACGGAAGCAAATGCCCCGCTGGAAGCCGGGATGCGGCCGGTGTTGAAGGCCATGCTGGTCTCGCCGAACTTTCTGCTGCGCGTCGAGCGGGAGCAGTCGGCCGAGGCGGGGGCCGTCTACAAGGTCAGCGGCCCCGAGTTGGCCGTGCGGCTGTCGTACTTTCTGTGGTCGTCCATGCCGGACGAGGAATTGGCGAAGGTTGCCGCGGCCGGGGAACTCTCCAAGCCGGCCGTGCTGGAGGCGCAGGTGCGCCGGATGCTGGCCGACCCGAAGGCCAAGGCGCTGACGGACGAATTCGCCTGGCAATGGCTGCGGCTCGGCAAGCTGCGGGACGCCCGGCCGTCGCAGGAGTTTTTCCCGACGTTTACGAATAAGATGCGGCAGTCGATGACCAACGAGGCGACCGCGTTCTTCAACCACCTGCGGGTCGCGGACAAGAGCGTGCTGGACCTGATCGACGCCGACTACACGTTCGTCGATCAGGAGTTGGCCAAGCACTACGGCCTCGACCCCGTGGCGGGCCAAGAGGTCAAGATGGTCACGCTGCCCGACCGCACCCGCGGCGGCCTGCTCGGCATGGGGGCGGTGCTGGCGATGACCTCGCACACGTCCCGCACCAGCCCGACGCTTCGCGGCAAGTACATTCTGGACGTGCTGCTGGGAACGCCCCCGCCGCCCCCCCCGCCGGACGCCGGCACGATTGACGAGTCGAAGAACAAGGGCAAAGACCCGAAGACCTTCCGCGAGCAATTGGCCCTGCACGCCTCGCGGGCCACATGCGCCAACTGCCACGCCAAGATCGACCCGCTCGGCTTCGGCCTCGAAAACTTCGACGCCGTCGGCCGCTGGCGCCCCGCCGCCCCGGACGTGGACGCCTCCGGCAAACTCCCCACGGGGGAGAAGTTCACCGGCCCGGCCGAACTCAAAAAACTGCTGCTGACCCGCAAAGGCGTCTTCCTCGAAAACCTCACCAGTAAGATGCTCTCCTACGCCACCGGCCGCGAGTTGACGGCCTCCGACGAGTTTCTGGTTAAGTCCATCACCGCTGACTTGGAGAAGAACGACTACAAGTTCTCCCGCTTGGCATTGGACATCGCCCAGAGCGTCCCTATGACGCGCCGCCGCAATCTCGGCCCGAACGACGAGGTGAAGTGATGGAAGATCAACGCACCAACGAAACCCCGTTTAGCCGCGACGCGACGCTTCGGAGTGGAGCGCGGACTTCCCGGCTTCAATCGCTTCCCCATACGGCATGCGGATTGCCCGCCGCCAGTCCGC
>JAYUGD010000813.1:0-10843 GCA_043767785.1 Zavarzinella sp.
GCCCTCGGCTCACTTCTGAATTGATTACCGCCAGTAGTAGTGCCACTCGTACGTCCGCGTGTCGGTCTGCTTCGGGGCGATCTTGGCGGTCCACGTCACGCGGCCGATGCCGTTGAAGTGGCCCCAGTAGTTCGGCCAGGAGTAGTAGGGCCACCATTCGGGCCGGCCGACGGCGGCCCCGGACTCCTCGTCTTCGAGCAGGTTGACCATCTCGGCCTTGGCCCCCTCGCCGGCCTTGTCCACGTTCCCCAGGATGTAGCGCGTCACTTCGACTTCGATTGGCTTGGCCCCCATGTTGGTAATGTCGATGCCGCTGGCGATGTCGATGCGAAAGAACGCCTCGCCGTTGTAGTTCGCGGCGTTCGGCGTCCGCTTGGCCTCCTTGTCCGTCTTCTTCACCGCCACGTTGACGGCCGTCGTCAGCGCCACGTCCACGCTTCCGCCCTTGGGGGCGTACGTCATCATGGCTTGCGAGAGAACCTTGCCGTCCCGCAGCAACAGGGCCGGGGCGGTGGTGAGCGGCTGTTGGGCGCCGTTCATTAGCCGGACTTTGTGTTGCACCTTGGGGGCGTTCATCAGCCGCAGCAACTCGGCGCCCTGGGCGTTGTTCGCCTGCCGGCGGATTTCCGGCGGCGGGGAGTACGGCACGTCCAACGTGTACACGTCCTTGTAATCAAGGGTTTGTTGCGACACCGGCAAGACCATGCGCTGCCCCTTGGCGAGCGTCACGTTCTTCACGGTGAACACGAACAGGTCTTCGTTCTGGTTGCCGCCAATTTCCGGGCCGAGGTCCGGCGCGACGCCGGCCGCCCCGCCGCCGGGGGGCGTGCGGCCCTTGCGGACTTCGCCGCCGCGGGCCACTTGCGTCATCATGGCGTTACTGAGGGCGTACTGCGTCGAGGCGGCGTCCGTCTGGAAGTACGGCGAAAGCTGGGCGACGGCCTGGCTGAGCGCGATGGGGTCCATCGTGTCCTTGAAGTAGAACGACGGCACGCCGACGACGAGATTCACCGTCGCGTCTTTCAGGTCGGTGAGTTCGTTCAGCAGCGTGGCTTGCAACTTGACGACGGCCTTGCCGTTGGCGTCCAGTTCCACGCGGTAGTTCGGGATCCAGCGGATGCCCTTCTGCACGTAGGCCATGCCGACCTCGGCCGTCTGGGCCGGCGCTTGGCCGCCCCAGTCCAGCTTCATCGTCAACAGGTTGCGGAACTCCTCGTCGCTCACCTTGGTCTCGTACTTGCCGACGAACTTCACGTCCGTGATCTGTTCGACCGCGACGGCCCGCGTCCCCTCGATGGTCTTCAGCAAGAGGAGGTTCCCCTTCATGGCGACATGTTCAACCCCCGTCGGCGGCATGGTCGCGTCGAGTTCCTCGGCCGACCGCGACAGGAAGCGGACGATGGTGGCCGGGTACGCCGGCTTGGCCCCCTCGGTGACGAGGACCTCGGCCCCGATGTTGGCCTCGATCAAGTCCCGCATCGTCATGGCGGTGCGGTCCAGCTTGACGCGCCGCCGGCCGGCGGTGACGGATTGCAGCGTCGCCTTCTTGTCCGTGCTATACGGCCAGAACGTGCCCAGCACGGGACTGGGCAGCAGGTCGAGCAGTACGTTCCCGGCCGGGTCCACCGGCATCGTCCCTTGGTGGACGACATAGGCGTGGCCGTCCTTGAAGACGGTCACTTCTTTCACGGGCATCTTGGCCAGCGCGCCCAGCGGGGCGGCCGGCTCGGCGTTCAGGCCGGCGGCCAGCGCCAACACCGCGGCGAATGCGATTCGGTTCATAGAGAACTCCCGGGGAGAGGGCAATGAGATGGGGGCAGTATACCGGGGCGGTAGGTCGGCCGGCGCAACGTGTCGGTAACGGTTCTTGACCCGAGCGCGGCGAGGGAGGCGAGCCGGCGCATCTTTCCTAACCGGCGTCACCCGCCCGCCTTCGTGGAAAGCGCTTTTTACAATTCGGGGCCGGCCCGCAAGTCGGCCCGTGATCTGCTTCTCTTTGATGACGTGTCCCCGAGCCGCCCACGCCCGGGAATGAAAACCTCCAGAGGAGATTCCGCATGAAACGATCCTTACTCGCCGCCGTTGTCCTTGCCGCGTTCGCCCCGTTGGCGCAGGCCGCCCCGCCCAGCCCGTCCGCCATCTTGGCCGACTCCGTCGATGTCCTCGACGACCTCGCGGCCCTCCAAATCAAAGGCATCCCGCCGGCCCTGTTGGCCGACGCCCAAGGCGTGGCGATCATCCCGCGCGTCATCAAGGCCGGGTTCGTGTTCGCCGGGCGCGGCGGCTACGGCGTCGTGATGACGAAGGACAAGACCGGCAACTGGGCCGCCCCGGTGTTCATCGCCATCGGCGGCGCCAGCGTCGGCTTCCAGGCCGGCGTCGAATCGACGGACGTGGTGCTGGTGTTCCGCGGCCGCAAGAGTCTTGATCGCATTCTGGAAGGCAAGGACAAGTTGACCCTCGGCGGGGACGCGGCCATCGCCGCCGGGCCGGTGGGCCGTCAAGCCGCCGTCGCCACGGACGGCAAGCTGGAGGCCGAGATCGTGTCCTACTCCCGCAGTCGCGGCCTGTTCGCCGGCGTGTCCTTGGACGGCGCGGTGATCTCCAACGACCGCATCGCCAACGACGACTTCCGCAAGCACGCCACCGAGAAAGACCTCAAACGGGCCGGCGACTTGGCGACCCGCCTGAACAAGATGGGCGCCCCGCTGCCGACGAGCGCGGCCGAGTTACTGCCGCCGGTGCCGGTGCGGAAGTGAATCGTGAAAGCCCACGGACGACCGTCCGTGGGCTTTCACTTACTCGCCAGCAATTTTTCAATCTCCCGCCCCACCGCTTCCGTCAGCGCTTCCATGCTGCCGGGGGCGGTGGCGGCGATCACTTCCTGATAGATGCCGTACCCAAATGCCGAGGCCGGGGGGACGTAGCCCGGCTGCCAGTCGTCCGTGATCGTGCAGACGATCACGGCCACGTCGGGGAACCGCTCCCGCAGCGCGATTTGAAACTGCTGGTACAACTCGCCGGGGGTGAAGACCCAGACGGCGTGCCCGATGTGCCAGATCGCCACCGGGAACGGGTACGCGGCGCCTTCCGGCAAGGCCGCGAGGCGGACGAGCTGCCGGGTCATGCGCTCGGCTTGCGCGCGACAATCCCGCACGCGAAGCGTGTCATTCGCGGTCCGCGCGGCTTGCTCTTCCTGTTCCCACATCGCGAGGTCGGCCCGCGTCTGCGCCTCCGTCGGCAACTCGGGGCGGTACGGCAGGCTCACCGTGAACTCTCGGGCGTGCCATTGCCCGGCCGTCTCCGCGAACTCGGCGAGGGCGGGCCGGTGCTTCCACGGGCCGAGGGTCGCCCCGGAGACGACCGGGCCGGCGTATTCGAAGTGCGTCCGCGGCGGCGGCAACGACTCCAACCCGGAGAGGGCGGCGAAGCCGAGTTGCCGGCCGTTGCGGTCGGCGACGGCCGGGTCGCCGACGAACCCTTCCCACGGCCCGAGGTCGCCGGACGCCCCTTGCAGGAACAGGCACGGGGCCGCCGTGTGCGCTTCGACCACTTCCCGCATGGCCCCGACGTAGTCCGGGCTGATGAGCGTGTTCTCCCACGCCAGTGTCGTCGGGTGGCAGGCGTAGTTCACCACGGTGCCCAGCGTCTTGCCGTCTTCGTCCACCACTTTCGCCACCATCACCGTGTCGTCCGCGAAGCCGGCCGGGTTGAAGCCGCACACGACTTGGTTGGTCGCCGCGTCCGGGAAGTCGCGGTGCGTGGCGAGGGAGCAGCGAGCCGTGCCGTAGATGACGGTCGCGGGGACGGCCGCCGCCACGGCTTCGGCCGCTAGCTTGCCGCAGGTGATTTCCAGAGAGTCCAAGTACGGGCCGATCAAGTCGCCGCCGGGGAGGTGGGCGCGGGACCGGGACATCCACGCCGACCCGTGCGTGTGCGACATGGCGATGTGAACCGCGTTCGGGTGGACCCCGGCCGCCTTGGCGGCATGGTCACGGAGCTTGTCGAACTCGACGCTGTCGAGCAAACAATGATCCAGCCCAATGACCAACCGCCGGCCGGTCCCATCGGCGGCTTCCAAGCACAGGGCCGTGCCGGTCAGCGGCTTGTGAACGCCGGTGGCCCGGTCGTGCAGGGCGGCGCCCCACATGCGGTGATAGATGCCGGCCGGCGGCGTGATGTCGGCCCGGGCGAACCCGGCCCGGCCATACGACTGCGGCGTTTCGACGCGCGGCGTCATGCGGTCTTCTCCGAAGGGTCCACGTCCCCGTACAGCGTACCCACGGGGTTCAGGATCGCCCAGCACGCCGCGCTCCCGGCGAACAGCCCGGCGAACACCAAGAGGGCGTGATTCCAGTCACCCGTATGCCGGACGAGCCGGCCGACGACGAACGGGAACAGGCCGGCCCCGATGTTGCCGCTCATGTTCATCGTGGCGAACACCGTCGCCACGCGCCGGCCGCCGTACGTGATGGCGACGGAGTACCCGCTCACGCCGCTCGCCATCGCGCCAAAGGCGATGACGCACAGAAGGGCCATCACGATGTCCGGGTCCGACACTTGGTACGCCACCAAGCCCAGCGCCGCGCACACCACCATCGCGAGGCCGGACAGACCTTGCCGGGCGACGCGGGGGTTGTTCGTCCACTTTAACAGTTTGTCGGACACGATCCCGCCGATCATCCCCCCCGCCACGCCGACGATCAGCGGCCAAAAAGCCAAGTCGCCCGCCCGTTCCTTGGAGACGTGGTGCGTCTCCTGAAAGTAGCGCGGCAGCCACGTGTAGAACAGGGCCACCGCCGAGGCCCGGCAGAACTGCTGTCCGCACAGGATCAGCATCTGCGGGTCCGTGACCAACTTGCCCCACCCGCCCGCCGCCCCGGCCGCCTTGTGCGCCGGCTCCGTCCACCGCGGGACGACGGCGGCGAACGCCACGGCCCAGATCAGCCCGGGGACGGCGTAGAGCGCCAAGATTTGCTGCCATGTCAACGGGCCGAGCAGCCGGCCGGAAGACACCTGAGACACGGCGGCCCCCAAGGCCATGCACGCGGCCAGCCCGCCGGCCGCGAACGCCTGTTCTCCCTTGGCGAACGTGGCCCCGATCCCTTTCGTCGCGCACGGGAACAGGCCGGCCTGCGCCGCCCCCATCAGCCCCCAGAGCAAGAGCAGCGCGGTGAAGCCCGTCGCCAGGCCCGCCGCCGCCGTGAGGGCCGACCAGGCCACCGCGAACGCCAGCAGCGCCGGCCGGCTCCCGATCCGGTCCGCGACCCACCCGGCCGGCAACTGCATCAGCGCGTAGACCCAATACCACGCGCCCATGATGACGCCCATCGTCTCCGGGCCGAATTCCAACTCCACTTCAATGGCCTTCGTGGACCCGGTCAGGCCCGTGCGCTGGACGTAGGCGATCACCGTGGCGGCGCACAGGAAGGCGAGGACGGTGTGACGCATGGAGGGCTTTCACTGTACCGCCGTCAGGCGGTCCTGTTGGCGTTCCGCCTTCAGGCGGTCTTGGAACTGTCACCCGAAAGCGGCCGGCGAACCGCGTCTTCGAGGGTTCGCCTTCGTGGGCACTGGCCTCTCGCCGCGGGGTCGGACCTTCGAAGACTCGGTCCTCCTGTCGTCCGTGGGCATCGGGTCCGGACCGCTTAAAAGCGGAACTCCAACAGGACCGCCTGGCGGCGGTGTTATCCCGTCTTCGCGAGGGCCGTTTGCAACCGCCCAAACAGCCGGTCCACTTCGGCCGCCGTCTCGGCGTCCATTTCCCACCCATACGGTCGGCGGCGGCGGGCCGACGGGAACAAGCCCCGCTTCACCATCAGGTACTTCTCGACGGCCAAGAAGCCGTCCAGCCCGGCTTGCATCTGCAACGCGACCATCGCGCTGACGGGGAAGTACGCCCGGTACGCGGCCTCCTCGTCGCCGCGCTGCATCGCCCGCCAGACGGCCACGGTGCCGTCGAGGAGGTCCATGCCCGGCATCGTGCCGGCGATGCCGCGGCGGTAACTGTCGATGAGGAAGATGCCGCCGGAGCCTTCAAAAATCTTCGCCCGGCCGCCGGTCGCGTCCCGCAACGCGGAGAGCGTCGGGCCGTTCGGGGCGGCCTCCGGCTTGAAGAGCATTTTGTCCGGGCCGTAGTAATCCAGCAGTTTCACGCAGGCGGCAATCGGGATGGACTGGCCGACGTACCCCGAGGCGTCTTGCACGACGACGGGAATCGGAATGGCGTCCGCGATGGCCCGGAAGTGATCGACCAAATGACCTTCGGTCAGCCGTCCCGTCAGCGGTGGGGCGGCCATGACGGCGTCGCACCCGGCGGCGGCGGCGGCCTTGGCGAAAATCACCGATTGCTTCGTGCTCTCGGCCCCGACGGCGGAGAACACCGGCCCGCGCCCGGCCGTGAACTCGACCAGCATCTTGGCCAACGACACCCGCTCGTCGGCGGTCAACTTCAGCGTCTCGGACACCATGCCGGTGCCGAGGCCGTCGGCCCCGACGGCGAACGTCCAGTCCACGGCCTTCTTCAGCGCCGGGGCGTCGATCTCGTCGGCGTCGGTAAACGGCGTGTGGGCGATGGCCAGCACACCGGCGAGTTGTTTCGGCATGTCACCAGTCCCCCACGCTGCCGTCGGAATAAAACACGCGCTGCGGCAACTCTTGCTGGAAGGGGTGTTTCTTCACCTCGGCCTCGTTGATCGTGATGCCAAGACCGGGGAGCTTATTCGGCCGGACGATTCGCCCCTTCGGGTCCACGGTGAAGCCTTCTTGCACCACGTCTTGCCGCCACGGCACGTCCGCGTGGACGGTCTCGCAGATGATATAACTCGGCTGGGAGAAGCCGAACTCCAAGCTGGCCGCCGTGCTGACCGGCCCCTGCGGGTTGTGCGGCGCCAACGCGATGCGATGGGCCTCGGCCAAGGCCGCGATGCGCCGGGCCTCCGTGAAGCCGCCGCAATGCGTGATGTCCACCTGGCACACTTCGCAAGCGCGGGCGTTGAACAAGTCCTTGAACGCCGCCAGATTCGTCACCCGCTCGCCAGTGGCAATCGGCGTCGCCACGGCCCGATTGATGGCCGCCAGCCCGTCCACGCTTTCGGGCCAGCAGGGTTCTTCGAGGAAGTAAAGGCCGTAGGGTTCGAGCGCCTTGGCGAACAGCAACCCCATCGCCGGTGAAGGCCGGGCGTGGCAATCCACCATGATGTCGATGCCGTCCCCGACGGCTTCCCGCATCGCGGCGACGGCGGCCTCGGCCGTCTTCACCGGCCGCAAGCCTTCGAGTGGGAGCGTCGGCGGGACGGCCATCGACTTGAACGCGGTGAACCCGTCGGCCACGGCTTGCCGGGCGAGGTCGGCGAACCGCTTGGCGTCGTCCGCCGCGGTCTCGTAGAAGTCTTCCAGTTTTCCGCCGCCGAGGTGGCAGTACGTCCGCACATGGTCGCGGACTGGCCCGCCCCAGAGTTTTGAACACGGCAGCCCGGCGACTTTGCCGAGGATGTCCCACAGGGCCAAGTCGATGCCGGCGATAGCCGTCGCCCGGATGATGCCGTGCCCGTGCCAGAAGTGCTGGCGGTACATCATCTGCCACAGATGTTCCACGCGGGTGGGGTCTTCGCCGACGACCAGCTCGGCAATGTCCTCCACGGCCCCGACCACGGCCCGCGTGTGCCACTCCAGCGTGGCCTCGCCCCACCCGAACAGCCCGTCCTGGTCCGTGACGACTTTCACGAACACCCAGTTCCGCATGCGGGCGTGGCAGACGTGGGTCTCGATGCGGGTGATCTTCACTCGACTTCTCCGAAGACTAAAACCGTTTTAACTACGAATGACACGAATGACACGAATAAATCTCAAACAAGAAATCGTAACCCTGCTTTGGTTTCAATTCGTGTTATTCGTGTTATTCGTGGTTAAAGCGGTTTTCCTGTGTTTCCACATCGGTCACAAACATGTGCCCCGGCGCGTGCGTGATCGCCAGCGGCAACTTGGCGGTCATCAGGGCCGCTTGCGGGGTGACGCCGCAGGCCCAGAACACGGGGACTTCCCCCGGCCGGATGTCCACGGCGTCGCCGTAGTCCGGCTTATTGATGTCCGCGATGCCGATGGCGGCCGGGGTCCCGACGTGGAAGGGGCCGCCGTGGGACTTGGGGAACCGCTCGCAGATCGCGGCGGCCGTCACGGCTTGGGCCGGCGTCATCGGCCGCATGGACACGACCAGCGGCCCGGCGAACCGGCCGGCCGGATGGCAAGCAACACTGGTGTTAAACATCGGCACATTACGGCCTTGCTCCAAGTGGCGCACGGGGACGCCCGCCGATATCAGGGCGTGTTCAAACGTGAACGAGCAGCCGATCAGGAAGGAGACGAAATCCGGGCGCCAAAGGTCGGTGATGTCCGTTGGTTCCGCGACCATTCGGCCGTCCCGCCAAACGCGGTATCTGGGCAGGTCCGTTCGCAGGTCCGCGCCGGGGGCGGTGGCCTTCGGCTCCGGGTCGCCGGGATCGGTCACGTCCAGCAGCGGGCACGGGCGGGGGTTGCGGTGGCAGAAGAGCAGAAAATCGAAGGCGAATTCCTTGGGCACGATCACCAAGTTCGCTTGTTCGAACCCGGCGATCAAGCCCGTCGTCGGCCCGGTGAGTTCCTGACGGCGGCAGGCGGCCCGAAGGTCACGGGCGGTGGCGTAGGGTCGGCTCATAGAGAGGGATTGTCCCACTTCTCCGGGCCGGAGGGAAACGAAAAAGGCCCCGGAATGAATTCCGGGGCCGCGGGCGGATTTCTCGGATTCCTGACGCCGCTCACCGGGCAACCGGCTGCGCAACCACTTGGGACGGAGCCGTGGGCGCGGCCATCGGGGCGGCCGGCGAGGCGGCGCCGACGGGAACCGTGCGGATCATCGGCTGGGCAACGCCATTGCTGATGACCTGTTGCACGGGATGCCGGGCCGCTTCGATTTCGGCCTGAGCAGCTTGGGGGGCCAATTCGTGCGGGGTCATTTCCACTTGGCGGGCCGCCCGGCCGATGCGGCCGAGGAAGAAGCCGATGGCCATGAGAATCAGCCCGGTGAGGAACAGACCGGCGACCCAGAAGTTCGCGTTCCCGTTGTCGGTGTTCCCCTGCATTTTGAAGAAGTAGTACACGGCCGTCCACACGTCGATGAGCGCACCCACCGTGATGTAAATGATGGCCGTGCTGGGGGCGAAGGAAGGTCGGGTCAGGATTGCCATGTGCGATGACCTTTTCAGCGGTTGAGTTGTGGAGTGTCAGTGCAACTCGCGCGCCAAAGGTCACTTGCCAAACGTACACGGGAGGTGAGTAACGGCCGTCGTGCGCCGACGGGGGAGCCGGTCAAGCAAACAACTTCGTAATCGGCTCCCCGGCCGCCAGCGTGTACGGCCGCTTGGCGTGGTCGCGAATCTCAGTGGCGGGGTCGATGCCGAAGCGCCAGTAGATCGTCGCGGCCAAGTCGCCCGGCGTGACGGGGTTTGTTGCCGGGTAAGCGCCGAGGCGGTCGCTGGTACCGTAAGTGGCCCCGCCGGTCACGCCGCCGCCGATGAGCAGGACGCTGGAGCAGTCGGGCCAGTGGTCGCGGCCGCGGCTGCCGTTGATCTTGGGCGTGCGCCCGAATTCGCCGGTCACGACGATCAGCGTCGAGTCCAACAAGCCGCGGGCGTCCAAGTCTTCAATGAGGGCCGAAAGGCCTTGGTCGAACTGCGGGAGCAGGTGCTTCTTGTGTTGGTTGAACCCGTCCGAATGGGCGTCCCAGTTCTGGCCTTGTTGTTTGAAGTCGTACACGTTCACGAACGGCACCCCGGCCTCGACCAGCCGGCGGGCCAGCAGAAAATTCTGGCCGCGCATGTGGCGGGCGTAGCCCAGCTCGGCCCCGTTCATGCCGGACACCGCCGCCGTCCCGAAGCCGTACCGCTCGCGCACCTTGGCCGGCTCGCGGGAGATGTCCAGCGCCGTGCGCAGGGCCTCGGAGTCCAACAGTTGGGCGCCGCGGTCGTACATCTCGGCCATCGCCGCGTTGGTGCGGTGCGCATCAAGGGAGCGAAGCAAGCCGCGGCGGGCCTCACGGCGGTCACGGCCCAGTTCCGCGGCGGGGCGCAGCATTTCCGTGCGGTACTCGCGGGCGGCGGGGTCGATGTCCACTTGCAGCGGGTCGAAAGCCGCCCCGAGCATCCCGCCCCCTTGGGCCGGCGTCGGCACGACGTTGTGGAACGGGAACGGCAAGGCCGCGAACGGCACCGCCGGCCGCGGCCCTGGCCGCAGGGCGGCGACGGCGCTGCCGTAACTGGGGAACTGTTGCGGCAGCGGGGCGAACAACTCGCGGTCCGGGCCGTCGAGCGGCCGGCCCGTCAGCATGTGGATGGAGCCGGAGTCGTGCAACCGGGCCTCGTGCCGCATGCTGCGGATCACCGCCATCTTGTGCATCAGCGTGGCCAGCCGCGGCGTGTGTTCCGCGATGCGGACCCCCGGGGCGGACGTGGAAACAGTCTTGAACTCGCCGCGGACCTCGGCCGGGGCGTCCGGCTTCGGGTCGAACGTGTCGATGTGGCTCGGCCCGCCGTACAGGAAGACGAAGATGCACGCCTTGACGGACCCGCGATCAACCTTCGCCGGGGCGGCGGCCTGCGCCCGCCACAACCCGCCAAGCGTCAGACCGGCGCCGGCCCCGAACTGGAGCAGCCGGCGGCGGGAGATAACGTCGGTGACGGCCGAGTCGGTCATTGCGTGCTTGGGTGGCGTGGGCGGGAGTTTGGATGATACTCGGCGGCCGGTTGGGGTGCAAACCGAATCCGGGGTGGCGTTTTGTTAGCCGCGACGCGGAGGCTTTGCGGAGCGGAGC
>JAYUGD010000814.1:0-10832 GCA_043767785.1 Zavarzinella sp.
AGTCAGCCCTGTCGCAAGTCCGAGTAAAAACCACGACGACGGGGTGAACACTTTATCAGTGCGGCCATTATCCCACCCGGACAATCTCCCCATTCGCGACGACTCCCGCTTCACGCCGCGCATCGTGACGGGGGGTGAACGTGCCCCGCATGTCTTTCACTGGTAGGCGGGCCGCCGCCCGGTCTGCTACACTATTCCCTAACCTGCTCCTGCCGCCGACCTCCTGGACCGCCCCATGTCGCGTGACTTCGCCACGCCCTCGCCGCTCGCCACGCTGGCGGCCATGAGTTTCGTCCAAGAGTGGCTCGGCGGCGGCCGCCCCCGCATCGAGGACGCGCTGAATACGGTGCCCCCCTCCGAGCGCGCCAACCTTTTTGAATCGCTGCTGACGGCCGAAGTGAACGCCCGCAAGGCCCGCGGCGAGGCCCCCGACGCGGGCGAATACGCGCCCCGGTTCCCGCAGTTTCGGCACATGGTCGAAGCGTCCCTCGGGCTGCCGCGCGTCGTCCCCCCGATGCCGGCGGCCGTGCCGGCCTCGTTACCCGCACCCTTGCCGTACTCCCCAGCCGTCGCCGGCATCCCGGTGGCCCCGCTGCCGGCCGGCGTCGCCGTCATGCCGGTGGCGACGGCCATGTACGCGCCCGAGCCGCGGACGGGCGCGTTCGCATTCGGCGAGATGCCGGAGGCCGCCCCCGCCGCGGACCCAATGGGCAATTGGGAAGAGAAGCAGACCCGCAAACTCGGCTGGCTCATCGGCCTGTCCTTCCTCGGGATCATCGGCCTCGGGGTCGTCAGCGCGGTCGCGGTGCTGCCCAAGCTCCGCGACAAGACCCCCGTGGAGGCGGCGCCGGAACTCGTCGAAGGCCCGCCGCCGGAAGCGCCGAAGAACGCGGGCGTGAAGACCGAGACGAAAGACATCGACATGGGCGGGCCGAAATCCACTGGCGACTCGGAGAAGGACTTGGTGGATTGGCTCCGCGACATCGGCGGCTCCGGCTTCGTGCTGACAGAGCAGGGGGGCCGCGTGCGCTACTCCCCCGGCCAGAACATGCCGAAGACGGGCAAGTTCACGGTGGATCAAATCTCGCTCGTGGCTGAGACGGCCAACCGTTGGAACGACCGCAGCGTCGCCCGCTTCGCCGAACTCAAGGACTTGAAGCGGTTGGAACTGCACCGCGACAAGGATCTGACGGACGACACGCTGACCCCGCTCGTCGCCACGGCCAAGCTGCGCCACTTGGAACTCCGCGGCCTCGACCTCAAAGTGACGGGGGCGGGGATCGCCCGCTTTCCCGACTTGGAAAGCTTGGTGGTCAACACCGCCCCCGGCTTCGGCGACGCGGACTGCGGGGCCATCGGCAAACTGCAAAACCTGACTTCTCTCGAACTGAACGGGACCAAAATCACCCCCGTCGGCTTCGGCCACCTCGGCAAGTTGCCGAAGCTGACGACGCTGACGTTCGGCGCGGACCTGACACTCTCCCCGGACAGCATCCGCGTGTTGCAGACGGCCCCCATCGAGGAAATCCGCTCGGCCAACGGCCTCGCGGACGAAGTGTTCGCGGAGTTTGCCGTCTTCCCGAACGTGCGGCGATACCACCTGCGGAAGACGCTCATCAAGTCGTCCGGCTTCAAGGCGGTGGCCGGCCAAGTGAAGCTGGAAGACATCACCATCGTCGATTCCGAGATCACCGGCGACGCCCTGAAACACCTCGCGGAACTCACCGCCCTCACCACGCTGGACCTCTCGAACAGCAAGGTGGAGGGGCCGGGGCTGTCCGAGTTGGCCAAGCTGCCGAACGTGAAGGTGATCCGTCTGGCCGGCTGCCCGATCCTCGACAAGGACGCGGCCCTGTTGGCCCCGGCGGACACGATGGAAGAGTTGGACCTGAGCCGGACGAAAATCACGGACGGCGCCTTGGCCGCCCTCAAGAAGCACCAGAAGTTGAAGAGGCTGATCCTCAAGGGGACAATGGTCACGGCCGGCGGCATCAAAGAATTCGTGGCGGGCACGCCGCAGTGCAAAGTGGAGAAGTGATTCCGGCCGGCCGGCCGCCCATAATGGCCTGACCGGCCCCGCTACTGCGCCGTTCCTCCCGCGCGAGACGCCATGCCGCCCATCCCGACCGAGCCGATCGGCAGTATCCCGAGACCGTTGAAACTCATTGAGGCGGTCGCCGGCACGGACAGAACCGGCGGCATGGACGGAGCGGATGTTGACGGCCCTCGACGAGGGGGTCAAAGGGGGAGTTTGGCTCAGCCTGATCGACAAGGTGTTTGCGGAGCGAACCCTGCGGGCGGCGGCCGGTTCGATCGTGGCCAACGGGGGGCGCCGGGCACGGATCATGTCGGTGTCGAAGTGTTTCAGGGCGATCTGGAGGCAAACCTGACGAATTCGTTCGTTGCGGGGCCGGGGCGCTTCAGTCTGGAAGCCGCCCATCGCCTCGCCATTCAATCCCCTTCGGGGTAAGCCCGCCAACCGGAGAGCCGGATGCGGGAAATCCGCCAGTCCGGTTCGGAGGGAGGGGAGATCGTGACCAAGCGATCTTCCCTACCCCGATCACGCGGCCGACTGGCCTCGTTGAAAGGACTGCTCAGCGGCCGCTCTGCTTAATCATGGTGATCTCGTTGCCGGCCTTGTTATAGCGCACCTCGTCCATGAAGGCATTGATGAGGATCAACCCGCGGCCGCCGATCCGCTCGAGATCGACGGGGTTTGACTGGCCGTCGAGGTGGGTGTGCGGGAAACCGGGGCCTTGGTCGCGGACGGTGAAAACCGCCGCGGTGCGCGAGACCTTGGCATCGACATAGACGCGACGGTCGCGGTACGGGGCCTGCTGCCGCCGCTTGGCCACTTCCGCGTAAAAGGCCTTCTCGTCGTCCCCTTGGCGCAGGTCGGAACTGATCTGAAGGTTGCCGTGGTGGATGGCGTTGACCAAGGCCTCGTGCAGGGCGATGC
Organism: Zavarzinella sp.; assembly: GCA_043767785.1. GTDB lineage: Bacteria > Planctomycetota > Planctomycetia > Gemmatales > Gemmataceae > Zavarzinella. The sequence goes on from JAYUGD010000814.1 coordinate 2,960, forward strand.
CGATGCGGATGAGGCCCGTGCCGTCGTACATCCGCATGCGCACGAGCAGGTCGCGAACGTGGCCGTTCAGCGGGGTGATGAGGGAAGAGTCGTTGTCCAGCACGAACGCGGATTCGGTTTGGGTCAGGCATTCGAGCAGCCGGTGCTGCTGGCGGTTGTCGCCGGCCACTTCGAGGATTTGCGTGAGCGTGGCGACAATGTTCGACTCCAAGTCGCGCTTGGGGACATAGCTGGCGGCCCCTTTTCGCAGCGCCTCGATCGCGATCGCCTCACTGCCGTGCGCGGTCATCAGAACGACCGGGATGAAGGGGTGCTGCGCGCGGACCGCCTCGACCAACTCCAAGCCGTTCATCTCCGGCATCTCGAGGTCCGTGAGCACGACGTCGGGCGCGTGGGTGGCGATGGCGGCCATCCCGAGGCGGCCATTCTCGGCGGTGACGACCGCGAACCCCGCGTCCTCCAAGATGAAGCGAAACACTTCGGCTTGGGTTCGGCTGTCCTCGACGACAAGTACGCGTGACATGGCTTACTCCGGCGTGGTCTGAGGTGCGCTCGCCGGGTCGGATTTCCCGTCCGGCGCGGTCCCCGTTGGCTTCGCCCCCTGTTTTCGCCCCTCTCCAAGCCACCCGGCCCACCAGTAAAATATCCCCACCGCCACCCCGGGCAAGAGCGTCAGCGTAATCCCGAGCGCCCCGCCCCACGGCTCGTCGAGCCACGGGAGATGGGTGAAATTCATGCCGAAGATGCCCGCCACCAAGGTCATCGGCAACAGCGCCATGGACAGCATGGTCAGGACCTTCATGACCCGGTTGGTCTCCAGACTCAACTCATTCATCCGGTTCGAGAGTACGGAGAGGTAGCCGTCCCGGACTCCCGTCAGGCTGTCGCGCTGAAGGTCCAGTTCCTCATGGATATGGTTCAGGTGGTCGTAGATGTTGCGGAAGTAGTAGCGCTCTTGCTCACTGAGTTGCGGGAAATCCCCGCGGGCCACCTTGGCGGTCATGTCGCGCTCGAGGCTGATGAGCCGCCGCAACCGCAGCAGGTTTTGCCGGGCGGCATGCACGCGCTGTAATACGTCCGGGGCCGGCTCGGTCAGAACCTCTTCCTCCAGCGCATCGACGCCGTCGCTCATCTGGTCCACCAAGGCCTGATAGTGCTCGATCATCCGGTCGAAGACGACGCAGAAGATGTGCGCCACGCCGGCCCGAAACACTTCGCGCGGATTGCGGCGGGCCTGCTCCTGCATCTCCCCGACCCAGACCATGGCCGTCAGCCGCACCGTCACCAGGAGCGGCCCGCGCAGGAACGCCGCCAGCATGCGCGAGCCGACGCGCTGGTCGGGCGCCGAGGTGTCCGGGCCGTGGACGATCAGGAACACCGTTTGGCCGTACTGCTCGACCTTCGGCAGGTGCCGCTTGTTGAAGCAGTCGGAGACCGCCAGCGGATGGAAGTGAAAGCAGTCGGTGAGCAGATCGACCTCCGCCGCCGAGGGCAGCGCCAGATCGACCCAGACCGGATCGCCGTTGCCGGCCGTGGCGGCCGCCAACTGGTCCACGCCGAGCGTCTCTAGTCGGTCTTGGTCACGGGAATAGCGCAAGGCGCGGATCATGGCGTCAGTGGTTCACGAAAAGTTGAGGTTTGCGTAATGCGGTTTGGGAAGGGTGTGATGATGATTGTACTTCGGCCCGTCGGCAAAGTCATCCACGATCCGCGTCGCCCTTTCGTCTTTGTCGCCCGCACGCTGCGCGAGAGCGAGGCCCGCTACCGGGCGATCGTCGAGGCGACCCCAGATTGCGTGAAGGTCGTCGATCTCAACGGCACGCTGCTTCAAATGAACCCGGCCGGGCTGGCGATGGTCGAGGCGGCCGGCGGCGCCGTGATCGGCCAGTGCGTGTTCGACGTGATCGCGCCGGAGTACGCGGCGGCGTACCGCGCGTTCAACGGGCACGTGTGCCGGGGCCAAAGCGGGACGCTGCAGTTCGAGATCATTGGGCTGCGCGGCACGCGCCGGCACATGGAGACGGCCGCCGTCCCGCTGCCCGCGCCGGGCGGCGGGTTCAACCAGTTGGCGGTCACGCGCGACGTGACGGCCCGCGTGGCGGCGGAGCGGGAACTGCGGGAGAGTGAGGAGCGCTACCGGCGGGAACGCCGACGCTGTCGACAAGGCCCGGGCCATGATGGACCGGCAGCTCACCCACATGGTGCGGTTCATCGCGGCGTGGCCGTCACCGTCCGCGACACGGGCATCGGCATCCCGGCCGCGTCCCTGCCGACGATTTTCGACATGTTCTCCCAAGTGGACCGGAGCATCGAGCGGTCCCAAGGCGGGCTGGGCATCGGGCTGGCGCTGGTGAAGGGCTTGGTCGAAATGCACGGCGGCGCCGTGACCGCCGCGAGCGACGGCGCCGACCGGGGCAGCGCCTTCACCGTCTGGCTGCCGGTGGTCGCGCCCGCCGCCGAATCCCCGGCGGGCGACGCGCCCAAGGCGGACCGGCCGTCGGCGCCCGGCCGCCGAATCCTTGTCGTGGACGACAACCGCGACTCGGCGGTCTCGATGGCGATGATGCCGCAACTCCTCGGGCACCAAGTCCGCACCGCCCACGACGGGGTCGAGGGCGTCGAGGCGGCCGAGGCCTTCCGGCCCGAACTCATCCTCATGGACGTCGGGATGCCGCGCATGAACGGGTACGAGGCCACTCGCCGTATCCGGGAGCAATCGTGGGGGAAAGCCGTCACCATTGTCGCTCTGACCGGCTGGGGTCAAGACGGCGACCGCGCCCAATCGAAGACGGCGGGCTGCGACCAGCACTTGGTGAAGCCGGTCAGCCCGGAAGACGTGGAGAAGTTGTTGCGCGAGTTGGCCTGACGAAAAAAATGTGGCCCGAAACTTGAACTTGAGCAATTGGCCAATTTTCTTCCCAACGATTGGCGAAAAGGCGTTAAAATTTGGCGTTGCGTCAGGAAGGCGGCCCCGGTCGTCGTCCACACTCCGGCGGTTGCCAACCAACACCAGTTGTTCATAGGGAGTCCGCACGATGAGAGCATTGTTGAGTTGTCTCGCCGCCGCCCTGCTGGCCGGGTCCGCCGCCCGGGCGGACGAACTGGACCGCGAGGCCAAGGGCAAGCCGGCGACCGCCGCCGCGACGGCCACCGCGGGCGGGTCGGAATTGGACAAGGAATCGCCCGATCAATCGTGCCATCGGTGGCGCCGCGGATGGGGGGGCGGGTACTCGTCCTACAGCGTCTCGTACTATTCGCCGGCCGTCAGTTATTACGCGCCGGTCGTCAGCTACTACCCCGCCGTCATTTACTCGCCGGCAATCAGCTACAGCTATTACCCGGCGGTCACCTACAGCTACGCCCCGGCCTACTACGGCGGCGTGGTGTATTACGGGTGGTAACACACTTCTGATTCGCGATTCCGGCCCGCCACGGCTTCTCTCCGGGGCGGGCCATTCTGACATTTTCGCCGCGGGGTTGAGTACACTAACGCCTGCCGTCTTTTCAAGACCTCCCTCCCAGTCCTCCAACTTTCAGGACGCCGATGATTTGCACCCGCACCCTCTTAACCGCGCTCGTCTGTGCCGCGGCCGCGCCCGCCGCCGACTGGCCGCAGTGGCGGGGGCCGACGAACGACGGCCTCTCCGCCGAGACGGGCCTGCCGACCGAGTGGGGGCCGGACAAGAACGTCGTCTGGAAGGTCAAGATGCCGGGCATCGGCGCCGGCACGCCGGCCGTGTGGGGCGACAAGGTCTTCGTGACCTCGGCGGACGGCGACGACGTGGTGGCCCTGTGCGTGGGCACGGACGGCACGGAGAAGTGGAAGCGCAAGATCTCGGGCACCGGGGCGACGCGGTACAAGAACCCGGGCGGGGGTGAGGTGTCCGACGCCTCGGCGTCGTGTTCCACCGACGGCAAACACGTGTGGGCCTTCGCCGGCAACGGCGCGCTGGCCTGCTTCACCGTGGACGGCGCGCCCGTGTGGGCGGCCGACGTCTCGACGTTCGGCAAAATCGACATCGCGTTCGGCGCCCACTGGACCCCGGCGCTACACAAGGGCAAGCTGTACCTCCAAGTGATGCACCGCAAGGCGCAGAAACTCGTCCGGTACGACGCGCTCACCGGCAAGGAGGACTGGGCGGTCGACCGCCCCGGCGCGGGCGTGGGCGAAAGCCCGGACGTGTATGCGTCCGCGTTCATTTGGGAGGGCGCCGGCGGCCCGCTCCTCATCTCGCACGGCAACGACTTCTGCACGGGCCACCGGCTGACGGACGGCGGCGAGGTCTGGCGGGTCCAGGGCCTGAACCCGTCGAAAAACCGCAATTGGCGGTTCGTGTCGAACCCTCTGATCACCCCCGACCTGATCGTCGTGCCGTCGTGCAAGAACGGGCCGACCGTCGGGCTGAACCCGGTGGGCGCGACGGGCGACATCACCCCGGACAACAAGGCCGAGGTGTGGCGCATCAAGGACACGCCGGACGTGGCGGCGCCGATCCGCGTCGGCGACGTGCTCTACTTCTGCGGCCACGGGCCGTTCGCGGCGTACGACGCCAAGACGGGCGCGCAAATCTTCAAGGGGGACATCACCAAGGGGTACCACTGGGCCAACATGGTCGCCGCCGACGGCAAGATCTACGCGACGAACCACGACGGCGTCACGGACGTTCTCCAAGCGGGCCGGGAGTTCAAGAAACTGGCGACCAACAAGTTGCCGGACAAAATGTTCGGCTCACCGGCCGTCGCGGGCGGCCGCATCTACTTCCGCGGGTACGGCCACCTGTGGGCCGTCGGAACGAAGTAAGACGGGGCGGCGGGGCGCTTTCAACACCCTCTGCAAACGCACAAAACCCCGGGTTCTCCCGGGGTTTTGGCGGGCCGTGTCTCCCGGTGGCGACAGACGGCGAAACGGCTGAACAGTGGAGGCGGCGGGGATCGAACCCGCGTCCCGTGGCCCGTCGATGATTCCTTCTACATGCGTAGCCCGTCATTTTTTGGGGTCTAACCCCTGTTCGCTTTCGCTTGCCCCGGCGGGCGGGGTCGCACGATCGCTATCGGACAGTTTTTTTAGCGCCGGCGGCCTCCGAATCGGAAACCCTTGCGGGTCCCCTCTCGCCGACGCGATCCTGATTTAACGACTACGCCGAAACCTCTCAGACTAAGCTTCCGGACATAGGGTTGCGTTTATTACGCAGCCATTGAAAACTGCGGTTCAGCAGTTAAAGTGTGATCTGCTTTTTACGTGGCCAGCTGATCAACCACGGCATGCGGAAACCACCTATCGTAACCCGGTCGAATCCAGATCGCCCCCAGGTACAAGTATGATACGGCATTCGGCCGCGGGGGTTCGCGAATTTCTTGTCACCACGGCCACGCGTACGCCCACAGCCCGAGCAGCAGGGCGCCGGCGCCGGCGGAGCCGAGCAGCAGCCACGTCGTCACGTACCCCTTGGTCATGGCGTCCAGCCGGAAGAAGCCGGCCGTGGCGAACAGGACGACGGCCCCGAGGCCGATGACGCCCAGGGCCTCCGAGGAGCGGGACCGCGTCCGCATCGTCCGCAGGTGGTCGTTCTGCACTTTCACGGCCACGGTCACGCGGTACATTGTCTCCGTGCCGCTCGACGTGGGGGACTTGATCGCCTCCTGCTGCACCTGCTCTTGGAGCGGCAGAAGCATCCGGCGAACCAACTCCGTGCTCGGCTCGCGGTCGATCGGCTCGTCTTGGGCCAAGAGGTAATCGCGGAAGCGGTCCTTGGCCGCGTGGACGGCGCTCTGCCGGGCTTTTTCCAGCGAGTTCTCAAAGCCGCCTTGGGCCGTGAACGTCGGCTCGACGGGGGGAGTCGGATTCGGCTTCGCCGGGTCCGCGACGATTTTCACGGCCTGCTTCGTCTGCGGTTCGACGACGCGCTTCACGTCCCGGCCGTTGGCGGTCACGGTCGCGCGGGCGCCCGCCGGCTCGGCCGTCACCAACGTCCGGATGATGCCGCCGGTCAGCAGGGCGATGAACAGGATCAGGATGGTACGCATATTCGGGCCTCGGCAAAAGTCTCTGGGGGGTCGGTCACGCGGCTTGCAGGCGGCGGCGCTTCGGCAGCGGCGGCGGCGGCGGCGTCCACGGGCTGACCATTTGCACCACGCCGGCCGACCCGGCGAGGGCGAGGAACATGTACAGCGGCGGGGCGTCCATTTGGATGAACATGCTCCAGCCGACGTACAGGAAGAAGCCCACGAACCCGGCGACGACCACCGGGCCGAGGCTGAACCGGTCCTTGCGGCGGCGGTTCGCGTAGTCGCTCCACTTCGTCAGCCCGAGGCCGAAGCCGAACAGCAGGCCGTAGCCGATCAGGTGTTCCATCGTCCCCGGAATGGCCCGCACGTAGCCGCCGAAGTACGCCTCGTCGGTCGGGATGGTCGCTTCCGCCGAGGTCACGATCTGGGGCAGTGTCCAGCCGTCCAGCCAGAATGCGGTGAGGCCGACGCCGGCGCCGAGCACCATCATGGGCCAGTAGCCGACGCCCTTCTTGCCCCGCTCCAGCAGTTTCGCGGGGACCAGCACGGCCCACGAGATCAGGACGGTGAGGCAGAACAGCGGCATCAGGTTGGACCATTCCACGCGGCCCGTGAAGAACACGCTGCACAGCGCCCACGCGACCACGGTGACGACTGAGGCCACCGGCGTCGCCGCCAGCGTCGTACTGACTTCGGCGAGGCGGTCGCGGAAGCCCGGAATCGCGAACACCGGGGCCAACGTCTTCGGCAAGGGCGGCGGCGACTTCGGCGTGGCGACGGCCGGCGGAGGCGCGGACTTCGGGGCCTCGGCCGGGGCGCCGACGGCTTGGACGGCTCGGATCATTTCTTCCATGTCCGCGAAGCGGCGGTCGGGGTTCTTGTTGAGGGCCTTTTCGACGATTGCCAGGTACTCCGGCGGCAGTTTGCCCAGTTCCGGCACGTCGGTCTGGTGCCGCAGGGCGACCTCGGCCCAACTGTCGCCGCGGAAGGGGAGTTCGCCGGTCAGCATCTCGTAGAGCATGACGCCGCAGGCGTACACGTCCACCTGCTTCGTGCAGGCGCCCTTGGCGACTTCCGGGGCCATGTAGTAGACGGTGCCGACGTTGGCCGATTGCGTCAGCGACGCGCTGCCCACGGTCTTGCTGAGGCCGTAGTCGCCGAGCTTGAGGATGCCGTTCTCGACGAATACGTTGCCGGGCTTGATGTCGCGGTGGACGACGGCGTGGTCGTGCAAGTACGCGACGGCCTTGGCGATTTGCAGGAACCAGTCGCGGGCCTTGGCGGCGGGCAGGCCGTGCGGACTGCGATTTAATGAGGCCGAGAGCGGCTCGCCCTGGACGTACTCCATGACGAGCCAGTGGTCGCCGCGCTCGTCGGTGCGCAGGTCGTACAGGTGGACGAGGTTCGGGTGTTTCAGGTTGAGGCAGTTGCTGATGCCGCGCAGCTCGGTCTCGGTGCGGCCGCGCAGGAGGAGCTTCAGGGCGGCCTCTTTGCCGCCGTCGCTGACGGCGAAGTACACCTCGCCGAAGCCGCCTTGGCCGAGGCCGCGCTTGATGGTGTAGCCGGTCAACGGCTGCTGCCCCCATCGGTAGGTGAACTTCATGGACCCGCTCCCGCGGATAGGTGGGCCGACGCGACGGTAACGCTGTACGTCCGGTGATTCGCCGGCCGCCGGCGGGCATTTAACCAATTGTGAAGGTCTGCCAGCCAGTCTGCCATTGCGCGCGACCGATTTGCCGAATTCCGGGCAATCTGCGGCATTTTGGTTTGCGGAACCGCAAAGGGGATTGTATCCTGCCGGCCCGAAACGAAAAAGGGCGGGGGGCTTTTCGCCCCCCGCCCCGAGTCACGGTTCAACCCGGTGGTT
>JAYUGD010000815.1:0-3962 GCA_043767785.1 Zavarzinella sp.
GTCTGGCACTCGGTCATTCGCGGCGTCGGTTCCCCGTCGCCGACGTGCGGGTAGTTCACGTTCCAGAACTCGCCGACGGCGACCGGCCGCTTCGTCAACTCGGCGAGGAGGCGGCGCGTGTAGTTCGTCATCGCTTCCCAGTCGAAGTCGCGGCCCTTCTTCTTGTAGTGCGAAAACGCGATGCCCGGCTTGGCGTGAATGGCCCCCTCGCGCGCGGCGGCGACGGTGCCGGACTAATAGATGTCGGCCCCGAGGTTGCCGCCGGCGTTGACGCCGGACAGAACCCACGCCACGTCCGGGGCCAACGTGTGCAGGGCCAGCCGGACGCAATCGACCGGCGTGCCGTGGACGGCGAAGTGATTGTTGCCGCGGTCTTCGACGCGCACGCCGCGCCCCGTGGTCGCCGCGTGCGAACAGCCCGACTGCGCCCCGGCTGGGGCGATGACGACCGGCGACCACCCGGCCGGCAACGCCGTCAGCAAGGCGCGCAGGCCGGGGGCGTCGATGCCGTCGTCGTTGGTGAGGAGGACTTTCATGAGATCACAAGAGAAGACATTTCACGCAAAGCTCGCAAAGAGGCAACGCTCGCAAAGGGATGTTTGAAAAATCGCTTGAGAACTCACAGGGTCGATGACATCCAATTTTTCATCGGCCCTTTGCGAGCGTTGCCTCTTTGCGAGCTTTGCGTGAAATCTCTTCTGATTTTCAGCTCAGGATTTCCCGCAAAGCGCCGGCCAGTTTGTCGATGTCTTCAACCGTGTTGAACGGGCCGGGGCTGACGCGGACGGTGCCGTCGGGGAAGGTGCCGATGGCCCGGTGGATGTACGGGGCGCAGTGCAGGCCGGGGCGGACGGCGATGTCGAAAGCCTCGTCGAGGATGCCGCCGAGTTCCGTGGCGGCCAAGGTCTGACTGCGGAAACTGAGGGTGCCGACGCGCGTCGAGAAGTCGCGGTGGCCGAACACGTCGATCCCGCCGATCTCGTCCAACTGGTTCCAGAGGCGCTCGGTCAGGTCCACTTCGTGTTGATGAATCTTGGCCAAGCCTTCGTTGCTCACCCAGTTGATGCCGGCACAGAGGCCCGCGACGCCCAGCACATTCGGCGTGCCGCCTTCGAGGTAGTACGGGAACTCCTTCGGCTGCGTCTCGCTGGACGAGTCGCCGCCGGTGCCGCCTTCTCGCCACACGTTCACCTTGGCGCGGGGGGAGACGTACAGCGCCCCCGTCCCGGTCGGGCCGAACAGCCCCTTGTGGCCGGGGAACGCCAGCAGGTCGATGGACATGGCCTGAATGTCCACCGGCAGCACGCCGATGGTCTGGGCGCAATCGACGAGGAACAGCACGTCCCGCTCGCGGGCGACGCGGCCAATTTCTGTAATCGGCTGCACGGTCCCGACGACGTTGCTGGCGTGCGTGACGGCGACCATCTTCGTCTTCGGCGTGATCGCGGCTTTGATGTCGTCCGGGTTCACGGTCCCGCCGCCGTCGGCCTTCACCTTCGTCAGCGTGATGAACCCGGCCAACTCCATCGCCCGCAGCGGCCGACTCACGGAGTTGTGTTCCAAGTCCGTGGTGATGACGTGGTCGCCCGCTTCCAGCACGCCCTTGAACGCCATGTTCAAGGCATCGGTGCAGTTCAGCGTGAGGATGAACCGCTCGGCCGCCTTGCCGTTGACGAGTTGGTTGAGCCGGTGCCGACCGTCGTCCAAGGCGTGTTCCGCGGCCAGCGCCATCTTGTGCCCGGCCCGCCCGGGGTTCGCCATGTCGGTGCGCGCGAACTTGTCGAGGGCCAGGTACACGGCCTCCGGCTTCGGGAAGGAGGTGGCGGCGTTGTCGAGGTAGGTGGTCATTGGAGGGCATCACTGACGTTGATGGTTGCGACTGTTTGGCCGTCGAGGACGATGGGGACGGCTTGGTCGGCGGTGTAATCCGCGCGGGTCGCGTACTCGCCGTTGGCCGGCTGCGAGTAGACTTCGATTCGGCGGTCCGTCACGTGAATGACCCAATAGACGGGCAGCCCGTTGCGGGCATACATCGCCGCTTTCTCGACCGTGTCGTACCGCACGGACGTGTCGGCGACTTCGATAACCATCCCGATGTCGGCCGGCTCCGGGGGACGCCCGACGTATCGGGTGCGTGGCCGGCGCAAGACCGTCAAATCGGGTTCGGGACTACTGTCGTCCAATCGAATCGGGAGTTGTGACTGGCACATCCAATCGCTGCCCAAATGTGACGCGAACTCGTCTTGGAGGGCGCGAACGGCATCCGCGTGCGGTGAGTTTTGCATGGGCTTCCGGACGATGAGGCCGTTGATCAGTTCCACACGACTTTCGGGCGACAGGATGCCGACGTCGCCGAGTTTGCAATACTCGGCCACCGTGAACCGAAACAACTCCGGCGTATACGGGGCCGGCGGCGTGGGGGCCGGGATCGGCGCGGGAGCCGGAACGGGCGGCGCCAGGGTCAGTGTGGTCGGCGGCGTCAGAATTGCGCTCATGTGTTTCACCTCGCGTCAGTGCCCGATGTACTTCGCGTACAGGGTGCGGGCCTTGTCGGTGTCGTCGGTGCCTTTGATGATGGCCCGGCCGTCGGGGAAGACCGTGAACTCGTAGTCGTTCCCGGCTTCCTGGAGTTGGAATTTTAGCAGGAACTTGTTGTGGCTCACACTCCCCGAGACGCCGAGTTGCTTGGCCAAGCCTTCAAAGTCCAGTTTGTTCTTCACGCGGTGGGACACCTGCACGGCGTTGCGGCCGCACAGGCTGGTCGTCTGCGTGCCGTGCTCGCCTTCGAGCCATTCGAAGTGGCGGCGCTTGCAGCAGGGGCAATCCCGTTTCTCCAACAGCCGGGCGATCTTGATGCGGCGGTTGGTGTTGATCCACAGGTCGAACGTGATCAACTCGCGGTTGATCGCGTCCTTCTTGCCGGCAAGGATCTTCAGCGCCTCCGCGGCCTGATAGCTGGCGACGATGGCGACCGCCGGCCCGAGGACGCCGGCCGTCTCGCAGGTGCCGACTTCGCCGGGGCCGGGGCTGGCCTCGAACACGCAGCGCAGGCACGGTGTCTCGCCGGGGATGATCGTCATCGACTGGCCTTCCGTCCCGACGGCCCCGCCGAACACCCACGGCTTGCCGAGCTTCACGGCCGCGTCGTTGATGAGGTAGCGCACCTCGAAGTTGTCCGTGCCGTCGAGGATCAGGTCCACGTCCTTGCACAGGTCGAGAATGTTGGTGCGGTCGATGTCCGCGACCACCGGCTCGATGGTGACGGCCGAGTTGACGGCCCGCAGTTTGTTGGCGGCGGCCACGCTCTTCGGCATGTTGCCGACCACGTCGGCCTCGTCGAACAAGACTTGCCGTTGCAGGTTGCTGATCTCCACGAAGTCGCGGTCCACGATGCGGACGAAACCGACGCCGGCCCGCACCAAATGGTTGGCCAGCACCGTGCCCAGCGCGCCGCACCCGCAGACGACGACGCGGGAGGCGCCGATGCGCTCCTGCCCAGCCTTGCCGATGCCCGGCACGCGGGTCTGGCGGGAATAGCGCTCGGGGGATTTCGGGTCGAAGCTCATGAGTGTTCAGTGGTTTTGGGAGAATGAAACGACGGGAGAGCGCCCCAAAGCCCATGCTCGGCCGAGCACGGGCTTAACAGGTCACTCCGCCACGCCGGCGTCGGCGAGGAACGATTTCAAGAACAGGACGTACTGCTTCGGCCACTTCTGTTCCTTGGCGTACCCGACGAGAGACTCCATGTCTTCCTTGGCCCGCTGCAAGTCCGGCCCCGCGAGGCGTTGCAGGTACGCGGCCAGGTACTCCATCGCCTCGGCCCCGGCGGCCGGGTTGACGATCTCCGGGTCGGAGCCGTCGAGGAACACGAAGGCGTGAATGATCCCGAGCAACAGCGGGTGGACGCCGAGTTCCGGGGGAATCTCGGGGAACACCGCCGCCCCGTCGATGACCTCGCCGGA